>JAYSUY010000503.1:0-13372 GCA_043718855.1 Saprospiraceae bacterium
GCGGATGATGTTGTGAACGGGCCGCCCAGTTTTGGAGAACGTGTACCATGCATCCCAGCGGGCGGAGCCTGTGCTTTTGTCGGCCTGCACGTCCTGAAATTCAATGCGCAAATCCTTGCTCGCGGTGAGCAGCATCTGCCACATGGCACTGGCTTCGGCACCAGATTTCAGGTCGAACGCCTCGTCTCGGAAGGTGGCTTCGGGGTGGTAACAGGCGGCCATCGCAGCCCAATCCTTGTGCTGAAAGGCGGTGTAGAATTTTGTGAGGAGGGCAGTGTGCTGGTTCATAAACGTGTAATTTTGTCCATCAAAAATTTTCATCAGCATGAAAGAAGAAGTTTTCACCACTGCCGCCCAGCCGATGACCGTCGAGGAGTACATCGAGTTTGAGGAGCGGTCGGAAGTGCGCCACGAGTTTATTCACGGAACCCTCTATCCTATGCCAGGCACTACCGACGACCACAACGACATCTGCTACAACATCAAAAATGCTTTGAAGCAGATTATCAAGAACTTACGCGTGTACACCGAAAGCGTGAAGGCGCAAATTACTTCTCAAACAGACTATACCTACCCGGATGTGCTAGTCGCTCCCGACCCTCGTGACCAAGAAAGCAAGTACATCAAAAAGTACCCGCCCGTCCTCTTCGAGGTCATCTCCAAGAACTCCCGCCTTGATGACACGGTGGACAAGTTCATCCGCTACAAAAACATCGAGTCGCTACAAAACTACATCCTCGTGGACTCCGAAAAAATGCTCGTCGAAGTTCGCATCAAACTCGAAAACGGCGATTGGGAAGCCACGACTTACCTGCCCTCCGATGTCCGTTTTCCGGTGCCTGCTTTGGGGGTGGAGTTAACCTTTGAGGCTGTTTATGAGGGTGTTAGTTTCCGTTGAGGCTACTTGCGCTGCGCAAACAGCCACTCCAACACCGCCGGATTGTAGTACGTCACGTCCCAAATGTTGTGGTACAGCGTCGAGTATTCCGTGTACTGCACCTTTCCGCCCACCTTTTTCAACTCCTCCACAATGCGCCGCGAACAGCGGGGCAGCACCACATCGTCCAGCCCACCGTGCAGCACCCAGAGCGGGATGTTTTTGATTTTTTCCGCATGATCTGGGTCGCCACCACCACAGAGCGGAAGCCCGGCAGCGAACAAATCAGGCCGCCGCATCAGCAAATCGAACGTGCCGAAACCGCCCATGCTCAGGCCCGTGATGTACACCCGCTTGGGGTCAATGTCCGGGTGTTCGCGCAGCATTTTTTCCACCAACTCTAGCACCATGCGCCCCGGCACCGTCGGCTCTGGTTGGTACAGCGATTGCCAATCTTTGCTCGTGCCGCCCCAGCGTTGCTCCGGTGGGCACTGCGGCACCAGCAGGTAGTGCGGGTGTTTTTCGCGCACCCATTTTTCGCAAAAAGCGTGTACGCCGTTGCGCATCTGCTCTTGGTTGTGGAGGCCGCGCTCGCCGGAGCCGTGCAGGAACACGACTAGGGCAGCCCCCCCCAGCCCCCCCGGTGGGGGGGAGGCCACGACTCCCCTCTCCACTGGAGAGGGGCTGGGGGGGGCTGCCAATTGGTAGGGCAACTTGTTTCCTGCCACATCCACATACATTTCCCTGCGGAAAAACCCCTGCTGATCCAGCGGGATGTTGTGGTTGACTTGGGCCAGTTCGCCGTCGGCGAACTGGATGCCCTTCGCAAGTTTCTGAAAATCAATCTTTTCCAGCCATCCGCCCGCAAAGCCCGCCCGGCGCAGACCCTGCACGATGTAGGGGTTTCGCTTCATCAAATCCCAGAGCAGGTTGCTGCGGTAGTTCTCTATCATCAGCACGATGGGGCCTTGATCAATGCCCAGTTGGTCGCGGTCTACCCAGTAGGGGTAGCCGGGCTGGGCGTTGGGCGACTTCGAGAGATCGGTGAACGTCTCGTTGTAGCCATCAAAAAAGCCATACTTGCCTACTGGCCAGCGGTTCCACATGGCCTCCAGCGTGGGCAGACAAACTTCGGGTGCGAAGGGCAGCGAACTGATGGCCGCTGTGGGTGCGATGGTGCCGTCGTCGTCTTGATAATCAATGGCCACGCCTCGGGCACCGTAGCCGGGACAGAAGATTTTTTTGCCCTCGTGGAGCATCTCCGCGTCGGGGCCGTCGCCAGCGGTGAGGCCCCAGATGTCGGGGCTGTAACCCTTGAATTTCAAGGGATTGGCTATGCAATACTGCCGCTGCGCAAGGGTGGCACGGCGAGAATTTTCAAAATAATCGAAGCCTGCTTGCTTCATGTAGGGGTCTTGAATACCCCGAAAATCGATCCAGCAGTGGCTGTACTGGTGGCCGAAAAGTGGACCGAAGTTCACATGGTCTTGCCCTTGAAACTCGGCGCGGAAGTAGGGTTCGCACCACTTGTCCCACATCTTGGCTGGTACGGGATGGGTAGGCGAGCCGAGTGCCATGATGTTCAAAATCATCGCCTCGTTGTAGCCGCGCCAGTCAGCACAGAGAAAGCCGTCGCGCTCCGGGAACCAGCCCATGCTCAGGCGGCTCTGCTCGTTGAGGAACCAGTCGAACTCCACGCGGCGGTACAGGAAATCGGCGGCCTCTCGGATGGCCCGCTCAACGGAGTTGTTTTGATCAAAATAGGTCATGCACGACAGCACGCCCGCCATCAGGAGGCCGGTGTCAATGCTGGACAGTTCAACATTTTTGAAGCGCAGCGCGTCCTGCGTGTTGAGGAAGTGGTAGAACCAACCGCGATAGCCCGCCACGCCCGTAGGCTGTGGGCCTTGCGGCAAATTTTTCAAAAATTCGAGGGTTTTCAGCACCCGCTCTGCCGCTTGGGCACGAGTGATCCAACCCCGCTCGGCACCTACGAGGTAGGTAGATAGGCCGAAACCCGTGGCAGCGATGCTCGAAAAATCATCCCTCGGGTAGCGGTCAGGGACTTGAAAAGTAGTGGGGTGAGCCAGTTCCCAGAAGTAGAGGAAGTGCCGTTTTTGCACCTCGTCGAGGCTGAATGGAGGTTTCTCTGCACCGATGGGTGTGGGGGAAGGTATCTGGCCTTGTACCGTCAGAACTAAGCACAGAAGATTAAGAATCAGCAAGATGCGATTCAGCATGGAGAAAAAGAGTGATCGGTGAGGAGGGGGTGAGTGCGGCTTGTGTAGTGAGGCGGTGACTTAAAGTCACCGCCTCACTTACCTAAGTGCCTACTGTTTCACCAATTTCGCATTGCCCACCAACTGCCCGCTGCGGTCGTAACCCATGAGGGTGTACACGCCCGCTGGGAAGCGGCTCAGGTCAAGTTCTGTGTAATTGTCGCCAGCGGTGTTGGTCGAGGTCACGCGCTGACCGAAGATGTTGAAAATCTCCACCCGGTCGAGGCCGTCCAAGTTTTCCACCCGGAGCAAGTCGTTGACGGGGTTGGGCGACACACGGAGCGCAGCCACGTTGGGGCTAAATGTGCCGCTCGTGGTGCAAGTGCCTGCGCCGACCACAATGTCGTCGAAGTACGAAGTCACGTCGGTGCCAGTAGCGTCAATGCCCAGGTCGAAGAACACCGTCAGGCGCTGGTACTCAGCGTTGTCGGCCACCGCCGCGAAGTTGAAGGTCAGTTCCTCCCACTGGTTAGTCTTCGTGTTCGCCACCGGGATTTCGATCCCTGATGCGCCCGTAGCAGAGCCTTCCAATTTCACGGCGAAGTTGCCGATGTGGTCCATGTGGACTTTGGCCTTCACCGTTTTCACGCCTTTCCAATCGATGGGCGACTCCAAGTTGGGGTCGGTGTACATCCCCGCGAACGGCAGTGCATTGCCCACTTTCACAAACTTCACCACCTTGTCGCTGGGGTTGATGCCCGTTGGGTTCGGGTTGGTCACCACCTCGGAGTAGGTGTTTTCGAGCACCCCGTTTGCGAAATACTTGAAAGCGAAGGTACTCGGCACTGATTGGTTGTTTGCAATGCAGCCGTTGTAGCCCGCCCGCGTCCAGCGGATGTTGTCATAAAAATAGGTGCCGCCGCCAGTCGCGCTCAGCACGTTGGCGAACACGATCAACTTAGTGTGCTGTGTGCCAATGTATTTGCTGAAATCAATGTCGAACTTGTACCACTTATTGGCCTCCGGCAGCGTGTCGAAAATCTCCACGCCCGGGCCACTGCCTTCGAGTTTGAACATGAACGGCACATTGGCCGCAGGCGACCAAACTTGCATGGAGAGGTGGTTGTACAGGCTGAGGTCGGGTGGTGCGGGGAATTCGATGCCGATACCGGCGAACTCCGTACCTGCTCCAGCCGGGTCTTTATACTCGCCCACTTGCAGCGAGCCGTTTTCAGGCGTGAGGTGGGGGTTATTCACCACTTTCAGGTCGCTCGCGCCGTAGAAAATCTGGGTGTAGTTGCGCTGGCACTCGTAGTCGTCCACTATGTTCGGCACAGGCACCGCGCCTGCGCAGGGGTCAACCGTCACTTTGCCCTGAGTCAGGTTGTCGATGCACCAGCCTTGTCCTGCATTGGCCACGCCAGGCTTGAAAATCAGGCGCAATTCGCTAAAATCCGTGATGGCGCTGAATGCCGAGAAGTCGAAACCCAGCGTCTCCCACTCGCCCGGCTTGGTCACCGTAGCGGTGGCTTCCTTGTTGCCTTGCGTGGGCGAACTGAGTTGCATCGTCACCTTGCCGCCGCCAAATGGGCTGCGCACGTCCAAGTTGAACTGGGCAAAAGTGCTCAGGTTGAAAGGCACAGGCGCAAAGGCTTGCAAGGTACTGAACGGCGACGCGCCTTTGGTGTAGCAGCCCACTTTGGTGGAGGAGTTCGCCGGGGTTGGGCCGGGGTTGTCGGTCGGTGCGGTGAAGGTGCCGTTCAACGGCTCGTTCGCATCAAGCGGCTGCCAGAAGAGATTGAGCGTTGCGCCCTGGAAGTCTTCGAGGGCAGCAGCCTTTGCGGGAGCAGCGAGTTTGATGTCGTCCACAAAATACACGTCGCCGGGTTCGCCATTGACGAAGGCATTGATGAACACCACTATTTTTTTGTGGCCTTTGCCAGCCTCTGCGCTGAAATCAGCGGTGTACTCCACCCACTTGTTCAATTGCGTGACTTGGATTTCCACCTCTTTGGCCCCAACCCCGCCCTCGATTTTCAGCAGCAATCTACCTGCTTTGGGCGCCCAGAGTTTCAGGCTAAACTGGTTGCGGACACTCAGATCGATCGGATCCTGATAATCGATTTGAAAGTTGGAAAACTCCGTGCCATTACCAGAAGGGTCTTCCCAGCGGCCCACTTTGGCGGAGTTGTTGTCGGCGGTCGGAGCAGGGTTTGCGATCACCGATAGGGCCGACCAGTCGCCCGCGTAGGTGGCCGTGCGGTTGCACTCAAAGTCGTCGAGCATATCCGGGTTGGCGGTGGCACCGGGGCAAGGTTTCGGCACTGCGCACACGTCGTCGAAGTAGTAAGTGTCAGCGCTGGTCTCCACACCCGGATCGAAGAACAGGATGATTTTGCTCAGGCCCGTGTTGGTGGCCTGTGCGCTGAAATCGAAGGTGTACTCCTGCCACGCGCCCGTCACGGCGATGTTTTTGAACCTTTCAAAATTACCACCAGAACCTTCCAACTTGAAGAGCAACTGAGTGGGCGCGGTGGCATACACCTTGATTTTGAACTGGTTGTACACCGAAAGGTCGAACGGCGCACCGTTGTCGGCCAACACCAGACTGTAAGCGTGCTTGTCGCTTTTCACGTACTTGGCGCTCTTCGCGCTGCTGTTCACCGAGTTCGCGCCGGGGTTGTCCACTGGGGCCGTCAGCACCCCGTCAAGGCCCAAGAAGTTGAGGCCGGGGCTTTCAAAGTCGGCGTAGCAGCGCTGGGCTTTTTCGGCGCACACGTTGTCGAAGTAGTAGGTGTCGCCGCTCGTCTCCACGCCTGGGTCGAAGAAAATGACGATCTTGCTCAGGCCCGTATTGGCCGCCTGTGCGCTGAAATCGATGGTGTAGGTGACCCATAGGCCCGTTGTGACGATGTCGATGGTCTTCTCAAACCCTCCGCCGGAGCCTTCCAATTTGAAGATGAACTGCGTCGCCACGTCATCAGACTTCACGTCAATCTTGAACTGGTTGTTTTCCGACAGGTCGAACGGTGCGCCATTGTCGGCCAAAATCAAGGAGTAGGCGTGCATATTCGACTTGACGTACTTGGCGCAGTTCGCGCTGGAGTTCACGCCGTCGGGACGAGGGTTCGCCACAGGCGCAGTCAGCACCCCGTCGAGGCCCAAGAAGTTGAGGCCGGGGCCTTCAAAGTCGGCGTAACAGAGCTTCTTTGGTTCGGCGCACACGTTGTCGAAGTAGTAGGTGTCGCCGCTCGTCTCCACGCCTGGGTCGAAGAAAATGACGATCTTGCTCAAGCCTGTGTTGGCAGCCTGTGCGCTGAAATCGAGGGTGTAAGTGACCCATCGGCCGGTGTTGTCGACGATGTCTATGGTCTTCTCAAACCCTCCGCCGGAGCCTTCCAACTTGAAAATAAACGATGTCGGCACATTAGCCTTCACGTCAATCTTGAACTGGTTGTTCACCGAAAGGTCGAACGGCGTACCCCTGTCGGCCAGAATCAAGGAGTAGGCGTGCATATTTGACTTGACGTATTTGGCGCAGTTCGCGCTGTTGTTCACACCGCTTGGCGTAGGGGTCGCCACGGGCGCAGTCAGCACCCCGTCGAGGCCCTTGAATTCGAGGCCGGGGCCTTCAAAGTCGGCGTAGCAAACCTGGGCGCTTGCGCCCAAGCAGCCCAAGATGAACAGGAAGGCTGTGAGAAAGAGATTCTTCATAAGCAATAGAAATTGGTTGTATGTGAAAATGAGTGAGTGACTTAGTGCTGGTGATTGGGGGAGGTCTTGTTGATTTGGTGATTTGACAACAGGGCATTGGTCGTCATTTTGAATAGGACTATTGAGATGTCTTGTTGATTTGATACTGATGGTCAGCGGGTTCCATTGTTCTCTTTTACCAAAAACCCAAGCGCAACGCTGCTCGTGAGGGTCTGCGACCCGATATGTGCAGTCTGCAAGTCTCCGACTTGCGATTGAAATATTGCCCCGCAAGTCGGAGACTTGCCAACACCACGTAGCAGCGTTGCGCTTGGGTTTTGTGGTAGTGGAACACAGATAGCCATCGGGTGTATGTCGTGTCTCCCCTTCCGCCTCGGCGGAGAGGGGTCGGGGGTGGGGTTGCTACTCCACCACCACCTTCCTCACCACCTCGCCTCCCTCCGCGCTGCGTATTTTTAGAAAATAAAAACCCGGTGCCACGCCCCGCACACTCCACTCCCGATGCACCGTGCCGACGGGAAAAACTTGCTCGGAAAACACCTCAGCCACCTTGCGGCCCGCTATATCCAGCAAGTCCCCGCTCAGTGTTTGTTTTTCTTTAAAAACCCCCACCTCGCAGTGAAGCGCACCGCCTACGGCCACCGGGTTGGGAAACACCCGAAAGTCAAAATCGTTGGTTTTCACCGGGTTGTCGTCCGTGCTGGACAAATCTGGCTGGAAGCCCACAGCTGTGAGCGCGGGCTGGATTTCGGGATTTTTCATAAACAATTTCCACAGCAGGCCCGTGCGGTGGTTCTCCATCATCGCCACGATAGGCCCCTGATCAATGGCCAAGTACGAGTTGGCGTACCAGTTTTGGTCGAGGTTGAAAGCGTCGCGGAAGCCGTACTCGCCCCACAGCCGCTCGCCCCGAATGCGGTAAAAATGTCGCAGCGCGGCCATGCTCTCCTGCGGCGTGTAGGGCATGGAGGCCAGCGCGGCAGTGGGCGAGATGGTGCCGTTGTCGTCGGCAGGCCAGGGGCTGTGGGCGAGGTAGCCGAAGGGGTCATCGCTGGCGGTGAGGCCCCAGCAGTCGGCGGAGTAGCCGAGGTGGTTTTCGGGGTTGGCTTTGCAGTAGGCTTGGTGGATGAGCGCGTGGTTGCGGTTGCGCACGAAGTAGTTGCACACCGCGTCCTTCAAGTTGCGCGGATCGAAGCCGAGGTAGGAGTAGTGGGCGAAAAAAAGCGGCCCGCCGCCGAACGGCCCGCAGTACACGGGCAGGCCAAACTGGATGCTGGGGTTTTTGTAATTCCCTGAAAGCCAACCGCTCGTGTAGAGGCTGGCTGGCACGGGGTGGGTCGGCGAAGCGGCGGCCAACAGATACACGATCTGTGCTTCGTTGAATCCGCGCAGGGCAAAATTCATTTTCCAATCGAAGTTGGGCGACCAGTGCCAGTACAGCACGCTGCTGTTGCTGCGGCGGTACCAGTCCCATTCCACATCTTTCCAGAGGCCGGTGATCACGTCGCGCACGGCTTTTTCGAGCGGCGTATTTTGGTCAAAATACTGGCGCGCGGCCAGCAAGCCCTGCATCAGGAAAGCCGTTTCCACCAAGTCGCCGCCGTTGTCGTACTGGCTGAACGGGACGACGTTGCCCGTCTCGCCGTTCATCCAGTGGGGAAAAACGCCGTGAAACCGGTCGGCGAATTGGAGGAAGGAAACGATTTGGATCATGCGGGTCACGGCCTGCTCGCGCGTCACCCAGCCCCGCTCCGTGCCCACCACAATGGCCATGATACCGAAGCCGGAGCCACCGGTGGTCACGATATTCGGGTCGCCGTTGCTGCGCTCGCGGGCGAGGCCGCAAGTGGGGTGGGCGTAGTCCCAGAAGTAGCGGAAGGTGGCGCGCTGGGTCATGTCGAGCAGTTCCTCGTCGCTCATCGGGCGGGTGTCGGCGGAGGCAGCGGTGGAAGGGAGGCTCTCGGCCAGCGCGGTGATGGCGGTGATGCGGTAGTGTCTGTTCAGGTTTTGTCCCTCGTCGCCCGTCCAGTCGGTGGCGAGCGTCTGTTTGCCAGTTTGTTTCAGGAAAGAAAAAGCGGTGCCGTCGGTGGAGCGGTAGATTTTGTAGCCAGTCACGTTCGGCTCCGGGCTGGGCGGCCAAGTCAGGTCGATGTGCTGCTCGTAGCCAGTGGCGGCGAGGCCAGCGGGCGCGGCGGGAGGTTGCGCAATGGCGCAGGCCAGCGTGTGGGCCAGCAGGAAAGCGAGTATGAATCGGGATTGGGTGAGCATCTCAGTTTGGGTCAAAAATTTCGTCTTGCCATTTTTTGGCAGGATGAAATTATGGGAACTGCGGGGTTTTCAGAGAAAAACCTACCTCACCAATACTACGCCACAGATAAACGAGTCAAAAACCCCGCCCTATCGGTTCAAAATAATGGTTTTCAATTGTCGGAGGATGAAGACGACTTGACGCAGGTCGTCCAATTGAGTGGTGCTGTAATTGCGACTCACGCAGTAGTTGCGCCCAATGAGGGTGGTGAAATTCCAAACACTGCCGATGAGGAAGCCGCCGTAGATAGGCTCGGAGTCGTTGTTCTGCGACTGCGCGATGAGCATGGCTTGGAGCATCTGGGCTTCGGGGTCGTTTTTCTCTCCCTTTCTTTTCTTGAACTCTTGCAAGAAAAAATAAGGGGCTTGCGGGGTGTTGAACACAACAGGCGTCGCCACCATGCAGTCAGTGACCACCGACAAGTGATACCCGTCCACCACGCCTTTGAGGGGGCGCTCATAAAAGACCTTGATTTTGTCGGGCACTTGGATATCGGCCAACAAGAACAAGATGCCCACGCCTTTGACCTTCATTTCCTCTTCGTTCCAGTAGTCTGCATCCTGTCGGGCCTCTTCGTGAAGCACGGTGAGCAGGTGGCGCTCTGCTGCGTTCAGTTTGAATTTTGTGGACAGCCAAGTGCTCAGGTGCTCGCATTGCAGCTGCTTTTGTATCCCGAATGCCAGCGCCATGCTGCTCAGGTCGTAGTCCATTCGTTTGACGGTTGCGGGTTCTTCTGCGTTGCTGTGTGCCATGTGCATCTCCATTTTAGGCCAAAAATAAGGTTTATGCCGTTTAATATCCCAAAATAAACTCCGCCAGATTTGCCCCCTCTGCCAGCCCCCAACTTCTTCCGCAGCCGGTAGCGCTTGTTCTCTGCGCCGCTCATGGGTATGCGTTTTTGGCTCCAACTTCTTACTTTTGCACAAAAAAGGAGGCCAATCATGGGAGATTTTCACGAAAAAAAAACACATCTACTAAACGCGGTACATGCTATACACGACGAAAATGACCTCGCCGATTGGGAAGAGGTTTATCAAAAAATCAAGGAGCGTCGGGAACGCTTCCTGCAATACCGGGCGACCCTTCGGGAAAAGTTTGACCCAGATGCGGTGAGGCGCAGCAGAGGCTACCGCAAGCCAGACAAAACAAGGGTGATGGGCCTCATCCAGCAGATGAACATTCAAGCACCGATTGAATTACTCGTCTCTCAACTGACCTGATGACTTATCGTCAATATCCCAAAATAAACTCCGCCAAATTAGCCTCTTCCGCCAGCCCCAATTTCTTCCGCAACCGGTAGCGCTTGTTCTCCACACCGCGCACCGAGATGTTGAGCAGCGGAGCGATTTCCTTCGACGAGAGGTTCATTTTCAAATAAGCCGCCAGGCGCAGGTCGCCGGGCGTGAGTTCGGGGAACTGGTGCATAAGGCGTTTGAAAAAATCGTCGTGCACCCGGTTGAACGACTCCTCGAACAAAGCCCAGTCGTGGTCGCTCTCGATGTGCTGATCGATGTGCCGCACAATTTTTTGCAGTACGCGCGGCTCGGTGTTGGGGCCAAACTTGGTGGCCAGCAGTTCATCTTTCAGGCCCAGCATCGCCTCATTTTTTCGGATCAGGTTGAAGGCCGCGTTGGAGAGTTCGCGGTTTTGATTTTCCACTTCCAGCACTAATTTTTCGCGCTCGGCTTCGGCACGCTGACGGGCCAGTTCGCGGGCGTTTTCGGCTTCGAGCCGCTCGAGCTGGCGCATCAAGCGGCGGCGGTTGATGATTTCGATGCCCCACAGCGCAGCTGCCGCCAGCAGGGCGTAAGCTGCCACCGCCCAGCCCGATGCGTACCAGGGCGGTGCGATGCGGAAGGTGACCGCTGCTTCGCCTCCGCCCCCAGCAGCGCGTACCCGGAAGGTGTAGCGGCCCGGCGGCAGGCTGGTAAATTCGCGTTCTGGGGAGGTTTGCCAAGCTGACCACTGGGTAGAAAAACCATCGAGTCGCCACGAAAAACGTGGCAGGTTTTCAAATGAAGGAAAGGCAAAGCGGAAGCGCAGGGAGTTTTGCCGATGTGGGAAACTTAGACCGTTTTCTGGGATAAAAAATTGACCATCAGCAGATTCGATGCTGCGCAGCACGACGAGATGTTCAGGGTTGATGGGCGCGTCGGCATCGAACACCTGGAGGCTGTCGAGGCGGGCGTAGCCGTTTTCTAAACAAAACAGGTAGGTCGAATCGGCGAACGGCACCACGCGCTCGAAGTTGGGTACTAATGTGAGCGGCACGGAGTAGATGCGACGGCCGCGCAGCATCCAGAGGCCGTTGCTATCGAGGGCAAATTGCAGGCCGTCGGCGCCGCCCATCCACTTGCGGGCAGAGATGAGTGTCGCGTAAGGTTCAAATTTCACCTCATCGCCTTCGGTGTTGATGCGGTGTGCCACAGGCGGGGCGTTCACCACCACATCGCCGTTTTCTGCTGTCAAATCCAAGTGATAATCCGTCGGCAGCCCGTCGGGGCGGCCAAACACGCGCTGCTCCGTCACCTGCCACAGGTCGCTGCTCAGCCGGAGGCGGTACAATCCTTTTTGGGCATGAGATCCCCAGAGGTTGCCTTTTGCGTCCCACACAATTTTTTTGAGCGACTCGCTGAATCCGGCGACCCGCCAGCCCATCTGCCAGCAGCCCGTTGCATTTTTGCTGAACACAACCAGCCCGGTGTAGGTGCTTTGCAGCAGCAGGTCGGCCCGGCCCGGCACTGGCACCGCACACCAGCCGCCAGTCACGTCCGATATTTTTTGGGCAATGCCATTTTGGATAACGAACGTGCCAGCGTTGTGCCCACAAAACAGTTGATTGTCAAGTATTTGCAAGTCCCAGACTTGACCCTGGGTTCCCTCCACTAATTGAAAGGTTTGGAGACCAAAGTAGTGGCCTGCCTTCGCACTTCGTGCTTTGGCTGGTAAAAATGCCGACCTAAACACCCCCTGATTGGTACCCAAATACAGCCGCCCCTCGTGTTGGGCAGCGGCGTAGGTAGTGCCAATTTTGCCCGTTTGATCGGTGAAAAAAGTCAGCGGCGAGTGCAGGGCCACGAAGTCGAGGCCCCGGTCGAGGCCAAGCCAGAGGTTGCCATCTCGGTCTTCTGCGAGGGCCAGTACCGTGTTGTTTTGGAGGCCGTTCTCCCGGTGGAGCAGGTAGCGGAGTTGGCCCGTGGAGTCGAGGATGTAGGCCCCGTTCAAGATAGTGCCGATGGCCCAGCCGCCGCCGCGCAGTGCGACGGCCTTGTTGAGTTGATAGCGGCGGAAGTCGGCGTTCAGTGGGTTGGCCCAGGGTCGGCACTGTCCATCCTGTAGTTCAAAAATACCGTGATTAGTGGTGCCGGCCCACACGCCGCCCTTGCCGTTGGGCACTAAAAACTGCACGATTTCGCTGCTCAATATTTCCGAGCCGGGCAGGATGCGGAAGCTGTCGTTGGGCAGCAACTCGTACAGCCCGCGCCCGATGACGGGCAGCAGGGTGCGCCCCTCCACCTCACGAGCAAACATGATGCTGCTCGGTGGACGCAGCGTCACAACCTTTTGAAAATCAAACTTGTAGATGCTGGAGAAGGACTGGAACAGCACACCGCTTGGCGTAACGACGATGTTCCAGATTTCCTCTTTACCCAACTGCTGGTCGCCCACTTGGCTGCTCAGTGAGGTGTAGGTGAGCCGCCCTGATGCATCGTTTTTCCAAAAACCGAACTCCGCGAAGCCGCCGCAGTACACCGCCCCGTCTGGCCCCACCGCCACCGCCCGCACGGTTTGGCCTTCCGGCAAACCGTGCTGTTGCCAGCGTGCTCCGTCAAATTCGAGCAGGCCGCCGTTGTTGGCCGCATACAGCCAGCCTGCTGTGGGGTGCTGCGCCAAAGCCCAGTTTTGGTTTTGCGCAGCATAATCTGTGGGCGAAAAGTTGCGAATGCGCGGCACCTCCTGCGCCCGAAGGGGGGCAACAGAGCAAAAAAGCAAAAAGCAAAAGGCAAAAGGCAAATAGCCAAACAAGAGCCGCAGCATCAGGCAAAGGAACGCAGCGGGGCAGGATTCTGCAAGTCAGGCGGCTCAAGTTGCTGTGCAACAAAAATCCTCAGGGTGTTGAAAGCAGAAAGTCATGTCGGCCAGATTTAGATGCGTTGTAAAAACTTAGGCAGCCCCTTTGACCGCCCACCGCGACAAGAATGGGACACGGATTGGACAGATTTAGGCAGATAAAAAAGGATTTTGAGGTGAAAT
>JAYSUY010000504.1:0-1677 GCA_043718855.1 Saprospiraceae bacterium
GTTCGGGTGTCAGCGAAGGGATGATCTTCTCTGCTTTGTCCATCAAATAGACCATGAAACTGCGCATCAACATCAGGCCGTAGGGCATCCGCTCCACCACAACTGCGTACAGACTAACTGGCCGAAAGGGCACATCTCCTACCCCATCGTGCTGTAGATCGTACCCTTCGTAACGGTCCCAGTAATTGCCATCGAAAGTGTTGAGTACAAGACTGCCGTTGGTGGACACGTCGAAGGAGTTGCCCAAAAAGTTGTTTTGTCGAATCACATTGGCATCGCAACTGGCTTGCACCCGCAGCGCCCAGCCGTTTTCGCGGAACTGGTTTTGCTCCAACACGATGCGGCTCGCGCCCTCCATGTACACCGCAGCCGAGTTGTGTTCGAAGGTGTTTTTCCAGATGTGACTGTCCGAAATATCCTTCAACAGCAGCCCGTAGGCACTGCCGCCCCAGTTGTAACCAAACTCATTTTCAGTCATTTGCACCTGCCGCGAGTACATCACCGCCACGCCCGCGCCGTTGTGGTGGAATCGGTTGTGGTGGTAGTGGTCGTTGTGCGAAAACATGAAGTGCAGCCCATAGCGCAGGTTCTGCTCGCTGTTGTTGTAGCGGACTTCGGAGTCCGTCACGAACTCGAAGTAGATGCCGTCGCGGTGGCCCGTCAGGTGATTCTCCTCCACGATGGCCCGCGAGCCTTTCCACAAGTGAATGCCGTTGCCGCTGTTTTGCTCTTCCTTGATGATGCCCTGCACGTCGTTGCGCGACACCCGGCAATCGTTGGTGTTGGAGAGGTAAATGCCAAAATTGCAGTCGCGCAGGCGGTTGTCTTCCAGCACCACACGGTCGGCGGAGAGGACTTTGATGCCCGCCACGTCGAGCGTGCTGAGTTGGCCGCTGTTGCGGATTTCAAAACCCCGGATCGTTACATCGGAAGCCGTCACCGTGATGATTTCGCAACTGTGCTGCCCGTCCAGCACCGGGTAGCCGATGCCGATGAAGGTCAGTGGTTTGTCCATCGCCAAGTTGCCCTCTGCGTAGGTGCCGGAGTGGACGAAAATGGTGTCGCCAGGCTGCGCTTTGGCCACTGCCGCATGGACGGTGGAGTAGGGCTGGCCGGTGCCGACGTGGTGGGTGGCGGCGGGGAGGTGAAATACCAGCAGCAGGAGCGTGAAAATAGATAGTGGTCTCATTGTCAATGTTTTTTCGTATCGCCAAAACCTCGTAGGTTTTAAAAATCTACGAGGTTTACAAGGTCAAAACCCCGCCTTCACCGCCTCCCACCGCATCTCCTTGCCGCCACCTACCGTCGCCTTCACCACATCCAAATCCGGCTGAGCCGAAAAGCTCGCCACATCGCCGCGCATCGGGCTTTTTAGTGCCTCATTTTGCAGGAAAAACGCCTGCTCTACGTCCACGAACGAGCCTTTTTTCTGGAAATCCACCGCCACGATTTGTGCGATGTCTCCCTGCGGCACCTCCCCTGATTTCTGGAAATCAACCAAGCAGTTGAGGTCATCGAACTTGAACACCTTGCCCTTCGCGGTCACGATTTCCGCCCCGAAGCGCCTATCTGTGAGCGTCATTTTGCAGTGGTGGCAATTGTCTTGCCCGTAGCGGATAGGCTCCGGGCCGGTCGTGCAGGAGGAGCAAAAAGCCAGCATGACAAAAGCCATTGCCG
>JAYSUY010000505.1:0-4529 GCA_043718855.1 Saprospiraceae bacterium
CATCGACTGGGGTTGCATGACGATCAGTATGGAAAGTTTTCAAATCACCTACATCCCCAAAAGCCGAGAGGCGGTTGTAGTAACCAATACTGGGAAAAGGTTTAACCCAGAATCAAAGGCCTTGATTGACTGCGCCAAACCGGGCGACGTGTACTTTTTTAGCGAGGCGATGGTCAGGTGCCCTGGCGAAAACGGCCATCGCATCTTAGGCCCGTTGAAGTTTACCATCCAGTAGCCCATGCAAGCAGCCATGGAAAAACCCAACATCCTCTTCATCTGCACCGTCAACCGGATGCGCAGCGCGACCGCTGAGCGGATGTACGCCGACGACGAGCGGTTCTATGTGGACTCTGCTGGCACCGACCTTTCGGCCAATGTGCAGGTGGAAGATTATCACTTGGAATGGGCCGACGTAGTGGTGGTGATGGAACCCATGCACCGCCGAAAACTCAAGCAGATGTTCCCCGACCTTTTTCCCAGCCTGCGCATCGTGTGCCTACACATCCCCGATGAGTACGGGTTTATGGAGTCTGCGCTGGTGAATGTGCTGCGGCAGAGGTTTGAGCGGGCTTGGGAAATGGAAATTATGCCAAGCGAGGGTTGAGGGAGATGAGTCCAATCTGCGTTTTGTCCATCTGCTTCGTTCTCGCCGCTCACCTAATTTCATCCGCACATGACGAACCCGCGCGTCCGCATCCTCGAGCAAAAACTCCTCTCCGACAACTGGTACAAACTCTGGCGCTATGCCTTTGATTTTCAGCGCAAAGATGGCACCTGGGAAACCCACTACCGTGAAGCCTACGACCGAGGAAACGGAGCCACGATCCTGCTCTACAACCCGGAGCGCGGTACGGTCATCCTCACCCGCCAATTTCGTCTGCCGACGTATGTGAACGGCAATCCCGATGGTCTGCTCATCGAAGCCTGTGCCGGTCTGCTCGATCAGGACAACGCCGAAGATGCTATTCGCCGGGAAACAGAGGAGGAAACAGGCTACCGGATCACCGACGTTCAGAAGGTTTTTGAAGCCTACATGAGTCCCGGCTCCGTGACGGAAATTGTCCACTTTTTTGTTGCAGCGTATTCCAACGACCTGAGAATCAACGATGGCGGCGGTATAGCCGACGAGCAGGAAAACATTGAAGTACTGGAAATGCCCTTCGCCGAAGCCCTCGAAAAAATCAACTCCGGCGGCATCCGCGACGGCAAAACCATCATGCTGCTGCAATACGCCCAACTCCACAATTTGCTGTGACCTGCCTTACTCGTCCTAAAACCTGCATAGGTTCATTGCCCGCTGTGGCGAAAAAACGCGAACTTCGCCGCAAAATCAGCGTTTCAATTGGAAAAGCAGACCATGACACAGCGACTACTCACCCTAGGAGCGGGCATTTTCGCCCTTTTTCTCCTCCAAAACTGCACGGATACCAACGTTTCCACCCAAATCACCCCTCCCGTCTCCCCTACTCCATCGGCTTCGGCGGTGCTGGCCGCACTACCCGCGCCGGTCAGTTTCGACGATTACTGGTATCAGGGCAAAGCCGAAATCAGCACCTACGACGTGGTGCAGGAGCGCTACGGCGAAACCCGCAGCGCGGAGCAGGTTAATGTGTTCGTCACGGAAGATTTTTCCAAGAAAAAACAAGTCAAATTGGACGATGCGGCCAGTGCTGGCAATGACCGCGCTCCGGTGCTGAAACTCAACGCCGTGCGCCGCTTCCACACCGGCATCTACGATTATTCCATCATGTCATCGGTGTTTTCTCCAGTGGATGGCTCCCCTGCGCTCAAAACCACCTGCACCGTCCAAGACTGGTGCGGGCAGGTTTTCTTCCAAACCAACTTGGAAAAATCGGGTGTCCGCGCCCGCAGTTTCTCCTATTTCGAGACCGAAAGCGACACTGACCTACGGCTTCCACTCACCTTGCTGGAAGATGAATTGTGGACAAAAATCCGCCTCGGCCCCGACAAAATCCCTGTGGGCAAAATCAACGTTTTGCCCTCCAGCATCTACGTTCGGCTGCGCCACAAACCTTTCCAACCTGAATCTGTCGAGGTAAAAATCGAACAAGCAGGCGCAGAAAATATCTTGAAAATCAACTACTTGAACATCCCACGCGCACTCAGCATCCGCTATGAGACCGCATCGCCTTATCGCATACTGGGCTGGGAAGAAACGGGGGCCAATGGGGCCATCCAAAGCAAAGGCACCCTCAAAGCCAGCCGGATGAGCGCGTACTGGGCGGAACACGACAATGTACATCTCCCCCTGCGTGATTCCTTGAAACTGAAATTCTAACCAAGTTTAGCGGACTTTTCAGTTCGCTTTTATCATTCACTGGCCGACTATAAAGTCCGCCAAACTCAACACAACATGGGGCAAATTGCCACACCCTCAAACGACAACATGCAACTCATCCGGGCCAGCGCACGCGATTTTGCAGAAACCCACATCCGCCCATATGTCATGGAGTGGGACGAAAGCCAACACTTCCCCATCGACCTGTTTCACCGCATGGGCGAGCACGGTTTTTTAGGCGTACTCGTACCTGAGGAGTACGGCGGCGCAGCCCTCGGCTACCAAGAATACATCACTATCATTGACGAAATATCTAAAGTTTGCGGCTCTATCGGGCTGAGCGTGGCGGCGCACAATTCACTGTGTACCAACCACATTCTTACTTTTGGGAACGAGGAGCAGAAGCAAAAGTACCTGCCCAAACTCGCCAGCGGCCAGTGGGTGGGCGCATGGGGCCTTACCGAAGCCAACACCGGCTCCGACGCAGGCCGGATGCAATGCACGGCTCAGCGAGACGGCGACTACTGGGTGCTCAACGGCTCGAAAAACTGGATCACGCACGGCATCAGCGGGCAAGTGGCGGTGGTCATCGTGCGCACGGGCGAACTGTTGGACAGCCGAGGCATGACCGCCTTCGTGGTCGAGCGCGGTACACCTGGTTTCAGCGGGGGCAAAAAAGAAAACAAACTCGGTATGCGGGCCAGCGAGACGGCGGAGATGATTTTTGACAACTGCCGCCTCCACCAAAGCCAGATGTTGGGGCAAGAGGGCGAGGGCTTCATCCAGTCCATGAAAATTTTGGACGGGGGCCGCATCTCCATCGCCTCGCTCGCGCTCGGCATTGCCAAAGGAGCCTATGAGGCCTCGGTGAAGTACGCCAAAGAACGCCAGCAGTTTGGCCAGCCCATCGCCAACTTCCAGGGCATCAGTTTCAAACTCGCAGACATGGCCACCAAAATCGAAGCCGCAGAACTGCTTACCCGCCAGGCAGGAGACTTGAAAAACCGGGGCCTGAAATGCACCAAAGAGGCGGCTATGGCAAAATACTACGCCTCCGAAATCTCGGTAGAAGTCAGCACCGATGCCGTGCAGGTACACGGCGGCTACGGCTACACCAAGGATTTTCCGGTGGAAAAATTCTACCGCGATTCCAAACTCTGCACCATCGGCGAAGGCACCTCCGAAATTCAGAAAATCGTCATCGCCAGAGAGTGTTTGAAATGAAAATCCACACCCTCGACCTCGGCTTCATGGGCCACGAGCAGGCCATCGCCGCTTTCGTAGTTGAAGGGCCTGCGGGCTTGGCGCTGGTGGAAACCGGCCCTGCCTCTACCCTACCCTGCTTGGAAGCGGCTTTGGCGCAGCACGGCTGGCAACTCCATGATTTTCAGCACGTTTTCCTCTCGCACATTCACTTCGACCATGCGGGCGCGGCTTGGGCTTTGGCCGAAAAAGGCGCGACCGTGTACGTCCACCCAAAGGGCTTGCCCCACCTCGCCGCGCCCGAAAAACTTTACAACTCGGCCCGTATGATTTACGGCGACAACATGGAGCGGCTGTGGGGGCCGATGCAGCCGATTGAGGAAGCGAGGCTGTACGCCCCGGCGCACGGCGAAATCATCGAAGCCGCCGGGCTGCACTTCACCGCTTGGTACACGCCCGGCCACGCGGTGCATCACATCGCTTGGGAGGCCTCTGCCTCCGAGGGTGAAGCCGCACTTTTCGCTGGCGACGTGGCCGGTGTGCGCATCGGCGCAGGCCCGGTGGTGCCGCCCTGCCCACCGCCCGACATCCATGTGGAGGACTGGCAGGCTTCCATCCAACTCATGCGCGAACTACCGGTGGAACACATTTATCTCACCCACTTTGGCTTGGTGGCAGACAAGCAGCAGCACCTCAATGACCTAGAAACCAGGCTCTTGGCTTCTGCTGAGTGGATGCGCCCCTACGCCGAGGCCAATACGCCTGTGGAGGAGTTGGTGCCCGAATTCAAAGCCTTCGCACTGGCCGAACTGGCCGCTGCGGGCGTGGATGAGGAGGGCCTGCAACGCTATGACCTGGCCAACCCCGCTTTCATGTCGGTGGCTGGGCTGATGCGGTATTGGAAGAAAGTGCGGGGCGCGTGAGCAAGGAAAAAATTGATTGCTTCGTCATTTATCCTTCCTTCGCATCCTCAAATCCTCACATCAACAACAGGACATGATACTCAACCAACGTACTCAGGCCCTTC
>JAYSUY010000506.1:0-1675 GCA_043718855.1 Saprospiraceae bacterium
CGAAAACAGCAACCGATTCCCAAACGGGTCCATCAAACCCATACAGATGCCGCCCCAAAACGCGACTTCCACAGCTGGGCGGTAGTGTTTGTACGGCTGTAGGCTTGGGTACCAAGCCCGCAGCCCGGTGCAGCGCAAGAACACTTTGCCGCCCAGCGTATAGTCGTCCGCTTGTTCCGTGAGGTGGAGTGTGAGGTTGCCGAGCGAAACTTGCGCAACAGCGGCATCTCTGGTTCGAAGCGGTGCTCCCAGTCATTCTGGAAGCCCAGCCAGTAGCAGTAGAACTCGCGGGCTTTTTGCTCGTCGAAGATGCGGACGAGCGGGATGGTTTTCTAGATGTCAAGCATGCTGAAATGAAGGGTTGTGGATGATGCCAATGATGTTCCCCCAGGGGTCTTTTACCGTCGCCACCCAGATGTCGCCGCCCACGTTGGTGGGTTGTTCATGGGCCGTTGCGCCAGCGGCGAGCAGGTGCGCAAATGTGGCCTGGATGTCGTCCACGCCCCAGTAAGTTTCGACGCTTTCACCGCCTGTGGCCGCATCGAGTTGTGGGTGAAGGCCGAGTTCATAGCCGCCCACGTTGAAGCCGACATAGAACGGCTCGTTGAAGTAAGGCTGGATGCCCAAGGCTTTGGAGTACCATTCGGTGGCGGCCACCAAGTCGGTGACGCGGTAGATGCAGGTGCGGAGTCCGAGAAATGCCATACTTGTTGAGAGAGTTGAGAAGGTTGAAATTGTTGAGCATTGAGGCGATCACTTGGCTGGCAGCGTGTCCACAAAGACTTTGGCTTTGGTCACTAAGTCATTGAACATCTGGTCGTTGTCCCAGCCCTCTGCTTCCACGAACAGCCAGCCTTTCATGGATTTGCCTGTCACGTCCATCGGTCGGCACCAGGGTTGGGTGAGCAGCTCTTGCTCCAAGTCTTTGCCGACGCGCAGCACCAGTAAGTCGCGGTACACGCCGGTTGCCATGTTGCCATTGGAAAGGTAGCCTGTGCCGCCGAACATCTTTTTGCGTTCGCAGTGGGGCCATTCAGCGGTGATGTGTTGGAGTTTATCGTCGAGTGCAGCGTTGTAAGGCATCGTGTAAAGCAAGGTTGAGGTATTGGGGCGAGGAGGCAAAAGTAGCGCAAAGTGTTTTTTAGAAAAAACTTTTTGTTTTAAAAATTACCTTGTTTAGTGGATTGGCTGCCGCCCACTTTTTTATTTTTAAAAAACACACCAAAGCCCAGTGTCATCACCCGTTTCTCAACAACATTTTCGATTGTCGCCGCATCGTACGATGACCAGGGCGCACAGGTCGTCGGGGTTTTTGAAAAACCACCTACGCGGCTGTCCTTGCCCTCGCCCATGCGCTTTTGAATTGCTCCAATTTGTCCGCGCTGGGGCTGGTTTCCACATCGACTTTTTTCCAAATGTGGTCGTCGTGCGCGAAAAAATCAGCCGCGGTATGCCCATATCCATGGCGCGGTTGTACTCCATCTCGGTGATAGAAATGTCGGTAGGGTTGTCGTAAGTCGGGATGTAGCCGTAGCCGGTTGGCAAAAATGCCGATGTACACATAGGCCTCGTCTACTAGCCGGAGGGAGGCTGCCACGGCGTTGGCATTCTAGGCAGAGAGGTTTTTCATCATTTTTTCGGCAAAAACGCCCATGCGCTGGCAAGCGGACTCTAC
>JAYSUY010000507.1:0-4522 GCA_043718855.1 Saprospiraceae bacterium
AGGACATCACGTTCGAGTTTGACAGCACGCTCGTGTTTGGCAACTACCTCGACACCATCCGCATTGACGCACCGGAGGGCAAAGAACCCCTGATCGTCAACTGCCGCGTCATGTGCGAAGCACCCGACTGGAAATTCAGCACCGCCGCCTACCCGCACACGATGAACTTCTCACTCAAACTGGACGTAGAAGGCGCACTCAGCACCGACGAAGAAGACATTGTGGCGGCGTTCATTGACGGCGAACTGCGCGGCACAGCCAAAGTGCAACTGCTGCCCACCCTGCCACCGCTCGGCACCCAGTACATGGCCTTCCTAACCGTGTACGGCGATGCCGACGACGACGGCAAGCCCGTGAAACTCGAAATCTGGGATGCTTCGGCTTGCCTGCGCTACGGCGAAGTGATTGAACAGTTTGATTTTGAAGTAGATAACGTGATCGGTACCATCGGTACGCCCACGGTGCTGCACACCAACAGTATGGTGCGCCGCGACATCGCGCTGACCACCGGCTGGAACTGGATATCGTTCAATTTGCTGCACCCGAATCCTGCGCTCAACGCTTCGCTGGCCTCGCTCAAGTACCCAGCCAACGACCTGATCAAAGGCCAGTCTTCGTTCTCGGAGTACTTCGGCGGCAACTGGATCGGCTCGCTGGCGGCTGTCAACAACCGCAACATGTTCCAATTCCGCGCCGACCAGCCCGACACCATCCAGATGCGCGGCGCACTCATCGACCCTGCGTCGCTGAGCATCCCGATCAGCGCCGGCTGGAACTGGGTCGGCTATGTACCCAACTACGCGCTCACCGTGACACAGGCACTCGCGGGCCTCACGCCACTCAACGGGGACATCATCAAAGGACAAACGTCTTTCGCACAGTACATTGCGGGCTTTGGCTGGCTGGGTTCACTCAAATTCATGGAGCCGCCAAAAGGTTATCAGTTGAAGATCAGTTTGCCAGGCACGCTGACCTACCCGCCGCAGCCGCAGAATAAGCCCGCCTTCGGCCAGCCTACGGCGGGTGAACCGAGTACGGAGCAACACCCCTCGCTGCTCACTCCTCGCTCTGCTCTCTGGGAAGTGGACGCGACGCAGTACGAGCACAGCATGACGCTGGTGGGGATGCTGTCGGCAGGTGGTCAAAACACGACGCTGGCGGGACATGAGATTGGCGTGTTCGCCGGTGGCCAATTGCGCGGATCGGCGCAGGCCATCTACATCGAGCCGTTGGGTGCGTACCAGTTTTTCCTGACCACCTACGCCAACACCTCGGGCGAGCAGTTGCAGTTCAAACTGTACAACAGCGAGACCGGGACGGTGCAGGATTTGGTCGAGAAAATGTATTTCGTAGCCGATTTGCACCAGGGCGGTGTCCAGTCGCCGGTGCCGTTCACGCTGAAAACCAGCGGGTTAGCGGAGACCAAGTCAGTGCAATATCTGGAAGTGCAGCCCAACCCGTTCAGCGACGCGACGACAATTTTGTTCGCCGCCGACCACGCGCAGGAAGTGCGGTTGCTCATCTCAGATGCCACCGGACGCACGGTGCTGTCGCAGAAAATCGCTGCGGCACAGGGCCTGAACCAGTTCCGTTGGGAAGCCACATCGTCGGCCAGTGCGGGCGTGTACTTCGTGCGGCTGGAGACGGGCGAAGGGACGGCAGTGCGGAAAGTGGTGAAGGAGTAAGAAACTGGTAGCACGGCGTAAACCACACTACCGGACATTTTGATTTCACACAACGACACGACGGCACAACGAATTGACTCTGAATGATTTAAGCCTATCACCGTTGTGGCGTTGTGGCGTTGTGTGAAAAATGTCCAGTGGTAGGGGGCAAAACGACACCCTCATCTGGGCATCTTGATACCCTCGTCCGGGCAATGGGTCATAATTTTGCGGTATTTATTGCTTCACCTATCCAGTAATCCTCTCATTTAAAGCAGTTTTAAAAATAACGATAATGACGAAACTATTTACACGGCTCCTCCTGCCCCTTCTATTGCTTGGCTGCACAGTTGCCCGTGCCCAACCGGGCGGCTGGTTGGTGAACACGGCGCAGTATCAGTACAGCATGACGGTGGTTGCACAAATCAAGGTGAACGGCGTACCGAATCACCTGTTGAACAACTACTTGGCGGTGTACAGCCAGGGGCAGTTGCGGGGTTACGCTACCCCCTTGAGGCTCAACGGGCAAGCCTACTACTTCCTGAACCTCTACTCCAACGTGTACAAAGATGAGGTGCTGTACTTCCGGGCTTACCTCGGTGCTGATCAGAAAATTTATGAATCGGCGACGACACCCCTCTTCAAGCACCACAAGGCGTTGGGAAAAATGGCAGAGCCTTACCAGATCGACCTGACCTTGGGCGAACGGCCACTGCTGTACTCGCTGCCAGAGGTGAATTATGTGGCCGGTACCTGCCCCGACGTGCTGGATGTGCAAGCCTCTGACAACCTGAATACAGAAGGCAACGGCTTGACGTACAGCATCATCGGTGGCGCAGATCAAAGCAAATTCACCATCAATGCCCAGACGGGCGTGCTGTCTTGGCTCAATTTTGCCCCCAACGTGGATGCCCCCGGCGATGCCGATGGCAACAACCGCTACGAGGTGCAGGTGCGGGTGCGGGACGCGGCAGCCCAGACCGACGAGCAGTTGGTGACGGTAACCGTGGTGAAATCTGCTCCTCCTCCGATCCTCAGTTGCCCAGCCAACCTGACGGTGCGCACGAGCGACGACGGCGTGGGCAATTGCACGACTCCGGCCATCGGTACGGAGGCTCCGGCGGGCACCCTGTGCGAATCTCGGCAGTTGGGCTACCAGTTGAGCGGGGCCACCATAGGCAGCGGTATTGGCCAAGTGCCTGTAAATCAGATTTTTGAAAAAGGACTGACCACGGTGACCTACACCCGAACGGGTGCAGGCGCAGGGCAGTGCATATTCACGGTGACGGTGCTTGACGACGAGTTTCCACTGCTGACCTGTCCGGGCAATCTCGCTCGCAACACCGACCCGAACCAATGCACAGCAGTGGTGACGTACTCGGTGACGGCAACAGACAACTGCCCTGGCGCGTCGCTGATCTGGGTGGGCGGCTTGGTGAGCGGCCAAGCGTTCCCGAAAGGGCTGACGGTGGTGCGATGGCGAGTGACCGATGCCGTAGGCCAGTCGGCCAATTGCACTTTCGCCGTGACGGTGACGGATGCTCAAGCCCCGGCCATTTCTTGCCCGGCGAGCGTGGTGCGCAGCACCGATCCGGGCTTGTGTACGGCGGTGGTGAGTTACGCAAATGCCACATTTTCAGACAACTGTAGCGGCGCAAACGTGGTGCGCACGAGCGGAATGCCGAGTGGCTCGGCATTCCCCAAGGGCGTGACGATGGTGCGCTGGCAGGCGACTGACGCGGTGGGCGTATCAGTGTCGTGTTCGTTTTCAGTGACGGTAAACGACACGCAGGTGCCGACCATCACCTGTCCGACCAACATTGCGAAGAACACGGATGCCGGGTTGTGTACGGCACTGGTGACCTATACCACTCCGACGATTTCGGACAACTGTGTGGGTGCGTTTGCGGCGCGGACGGGTGGTTTGGGCAGCGGCGTGGCTTTCCCGAAGGGCCCGACTGCGGTGGTGTGGCAGGTGACAGACGGGGCGGGCCTGACGAAAACGTGTGCCTTCACGGTGACGGTGGCGGATGCTGAGTTGCCGACGATCACGTGCCCGAGCAATCAGGCGAAGAATACGGATCTGAACCTGTGTACAGGCGTGGTGAATTATGCTACGCCAACGGTAACAGACAACTGTAGTGGTGCCACGGTGAGCATGACAAGCGGCTTGGCCAGCGGCTCGGCGTTCCCAAAAGGGCAGTCGACGGTGGTGTGGCGGGCTACTGACGGCGCTGGGCTGTCGCGGACTTGCTCATTCCGGGTGACGATAAACGATGCGCAGGTACCAACAGTGACCTGTCCTTCGAGTCAGTCCCTGAACACGAGTGCAGGCCTTTGCACGACTGTGGTGACGTACACAACACCCACATTTACAGACAACTGTACGGGCGGATCGGTGACTCGGACGGGTGGTTTGGCCAGTGGTGTAGCGTTTCCACAAGGCTCGACGCTGGTAACCTGGAAGGCCACCGATGCAGTGGGTCTGACACGGACGTGTTCGTTCACGGTGACCGTGACGGATGCACAACTGCCTGTGATCACTTGCCCGGGGAACATCGCGGTGACGGCTGCTCCGGGCCAGTGTACCAAGGTGGTGACGTATACCAACCCCGCCGCTACAGACAATTGCGGGATCGCCTCCAACATTTTGCTGAGCGGTTTGGCGAGTGGGGCTAATTTCTCGCAGGGCGTGACGACCAACGTGTGGCGGGCAACGGACAACAATGGATTGACGAAAACTTGCGCGTTTACGGTGACGGTGGCGTGTGGAACTGCACCATGGGACGGAGTCCGCGAGCACCATTCAGGTTCCGGGCTTCACGCCACGTGCCGCCGATGACTCGAGTGCCAACTTC
>JAYSUY010000508.1:0-4509 GCA_043718855.1 Saprospiraceae bacterium
TGCTCGATGTGGCAGTAGTGTCCCACGCCCATCGGGATTTGCTCGTCGTCGCCGGCGATTTCCTGCAAAGTCTGGTAGTAGTCGTTGCCCATCACGACGCTGTCCTTGATGACGGTGTTCTCGCCGATGCGCGAGCGGATGCCGATGATGGAGCCTTCGATGACGCGGGCATGGATGATGGAGCCTTCGGCGATGAGGGCGCGGTTCACCTGGGTGCCGCCGTAAAACTTGGCGGGCGCGAGCATACGGCCCCGCGTGTAGATGCGATTGCGGTTGTCGAACAGGTTGAACGAGGGGATGTGGTCGGCCAGTTCGATGTTCGCCTCGAAGAACGAGCGGATGGTACCGATGTCCGTCCAGTAGCCTTCGTACTGGTAAGCGGCCACTTTTCGGCCCGATTCGATGGCTGCCGGTATGATTTCCTTGCCAAAGTCCATCGCGTCGGGGTGCTGGTCGAAGAGGTCGGCCAGTGCCTTGCGGCTGAAAATGTAGATGCCCATGCTCGCCATGTAGATGCGCCCGCGCTTCTTGTTGGCCGCACTCACCTCGCTCTCCCAAGCGGGCAGTAGGTCGGCCTCCGGCTTCTCCACAAAGCGCGGGATGTAGCCCTGATCGTCCACTTTCATGATGCCAAAGCCGGGTGCGTCGCGGGCATCCACTGGCAGACAAGCAATGGTGAGGTCGGCACCTTTGGCGATATGGTCTTTCACCATCGCCTCAAAATCCATCTGGTACAGTTGGTCGCCGGAAAGCAGCAGCACATAATCGAAGTCGTGGCGTTCGTAGTGCTTGCGGCTCTGGCGCACCGCGTCGGCGGTGCCTTGAAACCAGTCTTTGCTGCCCGGTGTCTGCTCGGCGGCCAAGATGTCCACAAACCCGTTGGTGAAAGAATCGAACGTGTAGGTGTTTTTGATGTGCGCGTTGAGCGAGGCCGAGTTGTACTGCGTGAGTACGAACATCCGCTTCACGCCCGCATTGAGGCAGTTGGAGATCGGGATGTCGATCAGGCGGTACTTGCCGCCGATGGGCACGGCAGGCTTGGAGCGTTTTTCCGTGAGGGGGAAAAGGCGGCTTCCTGCGCCGCCGCCGAGGATGAGGGAAATCATTTTAATCATGGTATCTGTTGCGTGTGTTGATGTTGTTGAGTTTTTTGACGCTCAGCGCACTAAATACAGGGCGTAAAATACTGGCCTCCCGCTCACCATCTCCTCATGCTCGAATATTTTTTTCAGGTTGCCCCGTGCCTCCAGCGATTCCTTTGTCACGTGGTTTTCACGAAAACCCATCCAATAGTCCCAGACGATCACATCGCCCGGCACCGCCCGTTCCAGATATTTCAGGGTCAGGTTTACGCGCTGTTTTTCGTCAAAATGATCCACCCTGTACGCCTCGCTCACATACGGGTGCCCGCTCACGATGCGGTGGCCCGCCCCCAGGCTATCGCGCACAAAAGCCGCCGAGCGAAGGGCCACATGCTGCCCCACCGTGAGGTTCAGGTCGCGCACCCAGTGCAGTGCCGATGGGCTGGGCGTGAAAGGAAAAACGACCACTACTCCCAGCAGCGTTCCAAGTATCGCACGGCCAAGCCGTACATTTTTGACTGCTAAACGGGCTGCCCAGTTCAACCCTTGCAACGCGATCAGTGCAATCAGCGGCAGCACCCCCACCAGCACCCGATTTAGGCCCATCGAGTTGAAAAGCCCCCAATGCCAAGCCAGCGAGTGGAATACAAAAAACGCCCCGAAGCCCAGTAGAATCAGCAGCCGCTCGTCGCGGTGCGTTTTTTCCTGAAAAATGTCCCACACACATTTCAGCAGCCCCAAGCAAAACAGCACATAAATCGGGGTGCCCACTACATAAAACAACTCTATCACAAAGTGCGACAACTCGCCACTGCCATACACGCTGCCCAGTGTGGCATAGGGTATTTTTTTAAAAACCCAGCCCAAGTCGTGGTGCGCAAAATACCCCGCAACGGAATATACCACATGGCCTAACATCAAGAGTGGCAACAACTTCCATTTTTTTTTGAGTAAAAAATACAAACCAAATACTCCTATGATGACCAGCCCCTCAGAGCGCACGAAGGGCAGGAACGACACCAGCAAGCAAGCCGCCAAGTACCGCTGCGTGGCTGAATAGTACACCGCTGCCGCTACGAACAGCGCAAACAGCGGCTCCGTAAGCCCCGAAAACGTGAGCACATAGCACAGCGGGGCAAACATCATCAGCACCGCAGCGGCTGCCGCGTTTTTCAGGTTGAGCGACCGCGCCGTAAGGTAAGTGAGCCACATCGCGCCCATCATCGCCAGCACGTTAAACATTTTTGCCCCGATAAAACCCAACTGGGCGAAGGGGGAGGCCAGCAGCACATACAGCGGTTTGGCCCAGTGGTCCATGAATAGCGCGGGGTGTACAGGTGCATACCGAGCGAACAAGTAGTGGTGTACACTGTCGCCCTCGTCGCCCGTGCCATCGAAAAAGAGGAGTGTTGCCGCAGCACACAGCGCGTAGAGCGTGAGCAGCGCGTACATCGGCCAGTGCGGTCGGGCGTAGGATGCGGAGTTGTCGCTGGCGCGAAGTGCTGCTGATTTAGACGGCATGGCGCTCTTTTTTAGGCTCCAAAACTACCGCGACTTTCCCAAAGCGCGGCGTACACAAAAACTATTTTGTAAAAATTTATTACCCCAGTTTTTGAAACACAAAAGGCACAAAAGTTACACAAAAGGGTGCAGCGCGCGGGGTACCTGCTCTGCACAAGTGTTCCACAAAACTTGGCTCACAAGGGCTTGTGACCCGATGCATACAGACAAGTCGGGTTGTTGCACGGGTTTGCGTACTTTGTGACGCTGCGGGCCGACGGTAACGAAGCGGTTGGTCGTGAGCAGGTTGTAGCGGTATGGCGGATTGCGGCTAAGTTGTTGCTTTATTTCAACCAAAACTGGCCCGCTCCAAAACACCCCTCGCCCGCTTCACCACATCGGGGTCTTGCACCAACTCTGGCGCATGGTGGGGTTTTATCCGGGCATCAATCACGAGCGGCCCGCGACATCCCCAGTGCTTGTTTTCCATGAAAGAACCCACGCCGTACACGTCGTGGCTGGGATTGGCGCGGGTAAAAGTGGACCACACAAAATTATTGAGTGTAGCGGCGGTGAACGCGCTATCGTCCACCAGCAGAATGAGCGGAATGTGCTGCAAATCAAAACGTTCGAGCCACTGGCAAAGCCCTTCGGCTTGCTGACGAGCCGTCGCAGTGGCCTCAAAACGTGGACTTTTCAGGGCTAAAATGCCGGGCAGACAAAATGCTGGGTCGCTGAAACCTGTCGGCAGCGACAAGTCATCGGGTAGGGTAGTGGTCAGGGTGCGCAGCCGCTCGCCTCGGCAAGCCACCACCACTTTGGAGCCTTCGTTCCAGCCGGAGCCAGAGTAATCGAGCGTATCAATCGTGGTGCGGGTATGGAAGTGCAGGTCGCGCCGCCAGTCTGTGCGTTCCAGCAGGTGTTGGAAGAAATGTGGGATGTCGTGGGTGTCCAGATTGGGGTCGTCGTCGCTGGCGGCGATGAAGAGAAACTTGGCCAGCGAGGTCTGGCCGCTGCCGAGGATTCGGTTGGCGATGGTCAAAACTTCCTCTGGCTTGCGCTCCCGGAAAGGCATGTATCGCTCGTGGCCGATGGCCAGCAGGAGCGGGTGTACCCCGGCGGCATCTACGGCATGGATTTCTTTCAAACCGGGAAATTCTTGGGAGGCGAGCGGGGCCACGAGTTCGTGGATGAGCCAGCCAAAACTGCTGTCCTCCATGGGCGGGCGGCCCACTACGCTGAAATGCCAGAGCGGATTTTTGCGGTGCCACACCTTGTGGACGCGCATCACGGGGAAATCGTGCGTCAGCGAATAGTAGCCCAAGTGGTCGCCGAAGGGGCCTTCTGGTTTCTTCACATTTTTCAGGATTTCGCCGGTGATGACAAAATCAGCATCGCCGCTCAGAAAATGTCCCTCGCGGCGGGTGTAGCGGAAGCGTCGGCCAGCCAACATCCCTGCGAAGGTCAGTTCGCTCAGCCCTTCGGGCAGCGGCATGATGGCCGAGAACGCATGGCTGGGCAGCCCGCCCACAAAAACGCTGCACCTGAACGGCTCCTCGCGTTGCAAATATTTGGTGTGGTGTACCCCAATGCCCCGGTGCAGTTGGTAGTGAAGTCCGATTTCTTCGTTTGGAATGTACTCGTTGCCAGAGAGTTGTATGCGGTACATGCCCAAGTTGGACTGCATGGTATTGCCCAGCGTGTCGGGGTCTTCAGTGTACACCTGAGGCATGGTGACGAAAGCCCCACCGTCCATAGGCCAACTTTTTACCTGTGGCAATTGATCAATGGTGGTGGTGCCGTAGGTGATGGGGCTGCCCCACCAGTTGCGCATGGGCAGGGCCGAGAGGGCGGTGAGCGGTGCGGAGAGATATCGCCCTGGTTTTTTCAACAACTGAGTCGGGTCTTTTTTGAGTTCGATCACTCG
>JAYSUY010000509.1:0-1668 GCA_043718855.1 Saprospiraceae bacterium
TGGACAAGGTGAGCCGGGGCGGCAATTTTCTGCTTGACATCGGTCCCGACGAGCACGGCAAAATTCCGCCCATCATGCAGGAGCGGCTGTTGGACATGGGTCGCTGGTTGGAGGCCAACGGCGAGGCCATCTACAACACGCGCCGCTGGCGTACGCCGGTGCAATGGAGTGCGAAAGGCCGCCGCGACTGGAAGGCGACGGAGGTAGACGGCTGGAAAACGGGCGGCGATGCGCTGCTGAAACAAACCGTTGACCCTGACTCCGGCTTCGCGACGAAAGAGGTGTTTTTCACCTACAACCCGACGACCAACGCGCTCTACGCCGTACTCCCGAAGTGGCCCGACAACCGCCAATTGGTGCTGCGGGGGCTAAAAGTGCCGCCCACATCGGCAGTCACGTTGCTGGCCACGAAGCAAGCGCTGCGCTTCGTGCAGCAGGGCGGCAACACGGTGATTTCCCTGCCAGAATACAACCCGAACAAGATGAAGTCGCCCTATGCTTTTGTATTGAAAATCAGTGACTTCGGTGCGTTTTTGGCGAAGCCAAAAATCGAGGTGTCGTACGCGTCGCAGTACATGGACAATACGGTCGTCATTACTTCACCCGACCCTGCGGCCACCATCCGCTACACCTTCGATGGTACGGAGCCAACGGCACTCTCCCCGCGCTATACCAAGCCGCTTTTTTTTAAAAATCCGCAGACCGTACGGGCTAAGGCGTTCAAAAATAAGGTGTTGGAAAGCAATGAAGCGACGGCAGAAGTCAAGGTTTTTACCCTGATGCCCAACCAAAATATGCTGCAAGCGCCCCAGCCGGGATTGCGTCTGAAGACTTATTCGACCACCGAAAAATACACGTTCGAGAATTTACTGAAAGGCGAACCGGAGACTTCCACCACCGTGCCGAGCATCGAACTCAGTCCAAAATACGCTGCCGAAAAATGCGGCCTCGTGTGGACGGGCTACTTGGACATCCCAACCACTGGCGGCTACCAATTCTGGCTCGAATCAGACGACGGGAGCCTGCTTTCCATTGACAGCCAGACGATTGTAGACAACGATGGCGACCACGGCATGACGGAAAAAACGGGCATGGCTTACCTCCAAAAAGGCTGGCACGGCTTCCGGCTGGCATACTTCAACAGCGGTGGTGCGGGAGGTTTGAAGGTGTGGTATGCGCCAGTGGGTGGGGATAAGCGGGCGGTAATGGGGGAGGTGCTGGGGCATTGAGCGTGATTGGAGGTTCGACTTTGAGTCGAACCTCCAATGCGGGTCATCACCTAACGGGCAGCGGCTGCACCCGGATTTTGTGTTCCGTGATGGTCGCCAAAGCACCTGCCATCAATGCTTCCTCCAGACGAGGAAGGCAATCTTGAAGGGTTTCTTGAAAAATATCCTTGGTGATTTTCCCAACCGGAAGGTGATGACCGAAGGGAGTTCGAGTTTGCCCAAAGCCACGATGCGCGAGAAATCCAAATCGAAAGTGATGATAATCAGGCCCTTGCTTTGGGCATACTCGACGATGATTTGATCATCGGTTTCGCCCAAACCTACTTCGCAGACATGAACTGCATCATAGCCCGTGTCCCTCAGCCGCTGTGCGTAAGACAGCCCAAGGTTCTCATCCACGATGAATCGCATCAGGCAGCAGCGGCGTGGGAGAGTGGGA
>JAYSUY010000510.1:0-4500 GCA_043718855.1 Saprospiraceae bacterium
ACTCATAGTATGCCATCGACCTTCCCTTTCAGGAAGCCTCCCACGACTCCTACAAACCCTCAAACTTGGTTGAAACCACTGGATTTCAAGCCAAAAAAGGATTTTCTTACCCACCCAGAGTACATCACAGCGGGGCCGAACCCGTCGATAGGTGCGGATTCTATGCTTAGCCATTAGGCTACATCACAGCGGGGTCACACCCTATTGATGGGTGAGTCCTTTGAAGTTCTGGCCTTTGGGTATGTACTGCCAATGAGGTCGTTGTACTCTTGGCCAGCCCCCTTTCACAAGTGTGCGGCAAAGGGCAAATTGCTCAAAAGGAAGTTTGATCGGAGGAGCAAGCCTGCGAGCATATTCAAATTAAAAACTACCAATCTTTTCCAAAATCTTGTTGGCAGTGGCATCTTTACCTGTGTATCCCCGTTGAAGGTAAATCAATTTGCCGTTTGAATCGAACAACAAGAAGTAAGGAAAACCCTGCATAGCCAACGCATCGTACAGATTCTGGTCGATATCAATCCGGATTTTGGATTTGTCCTTGATGCTCTTAAAATTGAAAATCATGTCGAATTGTTTCCTTACACGGGCTTTGTTGTTCTCGTACACATAGTATACATCCACTTTGTCTTCAATAGACTGATAAAAATCTGGAAGTTCGTTCATGGCCTTGATACAAGGAAAACAAGTTTCTGCCCAAGTCTCTAAGAGAATAAACCTGCCTGATTCGGCCTTTAAGATAGCGGTATCCAGCGAGGGTCCGATAAAAGAATAATCGAACAAGTTTACTGTGGAATCGAATTGGAGGCCGTTGGCATTAGGGCCATCAGTTCCTTTGGCTTGTTCCGTGTCAAAATTTTTGGTCCCCGTTCCTGTCCATGAGTACATCCATGTATGATGAAAAATATAGGAGTAGAACAATGTGATGTAGACAAATATGAAAACGTTCGCAGGTTTTGAAAGGTCTTTTAATTTTGTCAGTCCCAGTATCGAAACGAGCAACGCGATATTGATGGGGTTTATAAGATGTATGTAAAACAACAATTGATACGAACTGCGCTTGTTTGGATTAAAATAGCCGTTGTCATACAGCACAAAATAGGCACCTATATCATAAAGAATCGGGAATGCCAAAATAGCGATTTTGTCTCCGGCACTGAGGTCGAATTGATAGGCTTTTTGCAAAAAATAGAGGCTTAAAAAAGTGAAAGAAAGCCCCATTGCAGTGGTATAGGAATCAGACATTCCTGTTATCATAAAACACATACTCCAGAGGGTCATCAAGAAAAAGCCAAAGAGCAGGAGGGTGATTTTTTTTTTCATAAATTTGATACTCAAACTGGACTATGTTGAAGTGCTGCTGGCATGAAAATGCCAGCAGCACTTGATGGATTCAAAAAATAATTGCTAGTCATTGCAAACTACCCTATTGGTACACGTCTGAAATCCAAGAAAGCCACAACCTCCGGTAGCACTGCAAGTGCCATTGCTTGAGGACTGCATTTGCCCCCCGTTGGCGCAATTATCTAACTGTTGGTCACACGTCCATCTACAATTGCAGAGCTCAACACGGTCAGACACCGAATTTTCAGAAGGCGGTTCTACATGAACGTATGTTTGAATATCGGCAATGCACTCAGTGCAGATGTCCCCCTTTTTGAGAAGTACAGGCAATGTCGGCGATGGATTATCCAAAGTGAAAAGATTGATGAAGTCTTCACGAGGCATTGTTTGAGCTAAAGCAATTGCATCTTGCTTTATCGCATCGGACATGAAAAACTTTTCTCTCTCCAAGTTTTTCAGGTCTGTGATCAAGTCGTTCAACATTCCCTTTTGTTCTTTGGTTAAATCAATCTCATTGTACATTTCGAGACGACTGATCCACATCTGTTTTTGCTCTTCAGCGGGCAAAGACGAGATGAGGGCTTTGGAAGCAAAGGCTTCAAACGTGTTTTGTCGCTGCTCGTTCTTATCGGAATAACAAGATGAAAAAGAGAACACGAAGGCAACGAGCAGGCAGATGCTGCTCAGTTTTGACAGGGTTGATTTGAAAGATGATTTGTGTGACATTGTTAAAAAATTGAGTGGATGAAAGAAAGGGAGCAACTTCTCCTCCCCTATGGAGATAGTAATTTGAATTTTTTACCTTTGATTGCGCACAATTACCAAGTCATATTTGAAATGAGGAGGTAATTAGTCGGTACTCCGCTTCCCCTCATTTGCTGGCACAAAGATTCAGCCCCCTCCTCTCCCCCTGCAACGACACTTGCACACGATTTTTGACCCCCTTTTTTTGAAAAAAACGCTCCAAAAAGCAACCTAAATCCTTGAAAAACAATCTACTGGCTCAAAACGCAGTAGTCGCGCCCGAAACCGCTTTTTTCAACTTTTTTCGGTCGCTGCAAGCGAACAACGGCCTTGCCGACCGACCAAAAACCCGAGAAAGCCAGAATTGAGCAAAAAAAATGAGGGCCGGATGCTGGACATTTGGTGCAGCCACATCTACTTTCGCCAAGTGTTCTCCAAAAACAAAGCCCGCCGAGAACAAGTCGCGGCGGGCAGGTGTGTGGTGGCGGAGCGAGGCTTATGGGAGTACGTCATCACCGCCCACATAATCTTGCAAGGCTTGCTGTTCTTGCGGCGAAAGTTGGTGCCAATGGGCCTCAGAAGCGATCAGGTTGAGTTGGAGCAGGAGGGCGAGGAGAATGGTCAGCATGGCGCTAAAAAATTTTGTGGTGAATGGATGTCACAAAAGTCCCGGCGCTCAGCAGCCCCCTGCAACGACACTCATCAGGCGAAAACGGGGGGCAAAAACGACCTGTCGGCAATTTTACAGACCAGACAAGCGCATGATTTAGAGCGGCTTAGCGCAGCAAATACCGCCCCGCCAGTAGTCGCGGGGCAAAAGTTAAAAAACAAACACCGTACTGTTTTTCATTCACCCAACTCCGTCACCCGCGGGGCATTGGGGCGCGTACAGGTGTTTTGTCGCTCAACTGCTGTACGCTCCCGGCTGCCCCCAATCCCGCCGAACAACATGATCCGCGAACTCAACGAACTCGTCCATTTGGTCAGCAAAGGCTGCGACCGCCCCGACGAACACCTCCGATTCCTTTGCAAAGACAAGCCCGAAGTCATGCTGCTCTACCGCGCCCTGCGCGACCATGACTTCCGCACCGATGCCGCCGCCGTCAAGGGCGCGGGCATCGGCGAACTCACTTCCTTCAAAAAGTATGGGAAAACCCTGACTGAACATTTGCGGCATCTGGTATTCTTCAGCAATCTGCCCAACAACGACTACACCCGCCGCCGCAACGACGGCTTTCGGGCTGTTGCCACCATGAAATTGGCCGCCCACAGCGGCTGCAAAGTGGTGGCGCACGGCGTGGCGCTCGATCTGCTCGAAAACGGCCAAAAAAACGACCGCCCCGAATGGTGTATGCAAGCCACGCGCTCGCTCATAGATGCGATAGCGACGGGGCTGATGGACCAGAAAGATTTCAACCGCTATGTGGCCCTGTACAGAGAGTACAAGGAGTATGTGAACTGGGAGCACAAAGCAAATCTCTATCTGGATATCGTGCGCTTTCAACTGATCCGAAAAAAAGGCTTCAGGGAGGCGCTCATCCGTGAGATAGACGGCTATCTGGAAGAATTGGCACCTATGGCAGGCAAAGTGCCTTCTCTGCTCTTTAACCTCCACTACTACAGGCTTGTCGACCACAAGTACCTGCTGACGGGGCAATACATATAAGCACTTGCCAACTTGGACGAGGGCATTGCCCACTTCAACGCCCGCCCCTACGAGGCTTCCAGTATCGTCCTGCTTTTTTTGTACCGAAAAATGTTGTGTTTCAAACAGTTGTCTCGTTTCGACGAAGGCGAAGCCGTGATGCAAGAAGCACTGCGGATAGCCCCGGAAGGCAGCATGAACTGGTTCACGCTGCACGAGTTTTACTGCTATCTCTGCATGGCCGCAGGCCGCTACGAGCAGGCCCTCAGCACCTATCAGCGAGTCACCGCGCACAAGCGCTTCGGCGGCCTGCGCGAGGTGCAGCACGAAATCTGGAACATCATTGGCGCGTACACCTACATCGCCCACCGGCTTGTCCGGCGCCCTCTGTCGCCCGATGCCCTGCCCCGCTTCCGGGCGGCACGCTTCCTCAACGAAACGCCTACCTACGGTCAAGACAAAAACGGCCTCAACGTGGCCCTGCTCACGGCCCATGCTCTGCTGCAACTGACAGAAGGCCGATTTGATGATCTCTACGACCGAGTGGCCGCCCTGGAAAAATACCGCGAGCGCCACCTTGCCGACGGCAGCGCCCCGCGCTCGGAGTGTTTTGTCAGAATACTCAACGTCATGGCCCGCGCCGACTTCCAGCGCAGCCAGTTCGAGTCAAAAATGACACCGCTGCTACAGGAACTGCGCGAAGTGGCCCACGACCCAGTTGATCAGCCCTTCGAGATGGAGGTCATCCCCTACCTGCACCTCTACGAACG
>JAYSUY010000052.1:0-2422 GCA_043718855.1 Saprospiraceae bacterium
TTTTGCCCCCCCCTTGGCACATCATTTGGCTCATAAACCATTCAGGAAAACATTGTAAAATCTGCTCTAAAAAACGCCCGATGATGTTGGGGATGCGCAACGCGGCTTTTCCCAACATCATCGGGCGTTTTTTAGAGCAGATTTTACAATGTTTTCCTGAATGGTTTATGAGCCAAATGATGTGCCAAGGGGGGGGCAAAAACGAATAAAAAAGAAAATCTTCCCCTGCAACTGAGGGCTTACAACGTCGAAAACTTCACGCCGAGTTAACTTGGCTGGTGTACTTTCGCCGTCGATTATTCACCTTTTTCACACATTCATTTCTTGTTATGAGCAAAATTTACACACACAGACACTTCGTGGCACTCTTTGCTTTGCTGCTTTGCGGGCTGACTTCGTTTGCGCAAGTCACCACCTCCGCCATCAGCGGCTTGGTGACCGACGGCAAGGGCGAGGGCCTCATCGGTGCTACGGTGGTCGCCACACACACACCTTCTGGTTCCCGATACGGTACAGCCACCAATGCACTGGGCCGCTACATCCTGCCAGCGGTGCGCGTTGGCGGGCCGTACTCGGTGGTGGTGACTTACACTGGCTTTGAGGCACAAACGAAAGACGGCGTGTACGCTACCTTGGGCAACAGCGCAAACGTAGACGTTGTGCTGGCTGAATCGGGCCTGACGCTGGCAGAGACCGTGATTTCTGCTGGTCGCACCGACATCATCAATGGCACTCGCACGGGTGCAGCCGCATCCTATGGGGTGCAGACCATCAATGCGCTGCCCACTATTGGCCGCACGGTGAACGACATCACGAAGTACAACGCGTACAGCAACGGTCGCTCCTTCGCTGGCCAAGACAGCCGCCTCAACAACTTCACGGTGGACGGCTCTGTGTTCAACAACGGCTTCGGCTTGGGCGGATCGGCTCAGGCTGGCGGTCGCACCAGCACGACGGCTATTTCGCTTGACGCACTGGAAGAAATCCAGTTGAACATCGCTCCGTTCGACGTGCGCCAGTCGGGTTTCGCAGGCGCGGGCATCAACGCGGTGACACGCTCCGGCACCAACGAAATGTCGGGATCGGCTTACTTTATTACTCGCAATACAAACTTAGCGGGTAACAAGGCCGATGGCAAAGACTTGGCAAAATTCACTATTGATGAGCAAACCTTCGGTGCACGCATCGGCGGCCCGATCATCAAGGACAAACTGTTCTTTTTCATCAACGCCGAGCAGTTCACCAGCTCTACGCCTGCACTCGATTGGGTAGCCAACCGCGAAGGTGCCACTGGCAACGTGTCGCGCACGACGGCTGCCGACTTGGAGGACTTGAAAGACTTTATGTCGCGCAACTTCGACTTCGACTTGGGTGCTATTGACAATTTCAACAACGAAGTGGAAAGCCGCAAAGGCTTGGTGCGTTTGGATTACAACATCAACCAGAACCACAAAGCCTCGCTCCGCTACTCGCACCACAACTCCCAGTCGGGTCAGCGCATCAGCGACAGCAACAGCAGCAGCACGGCGGGCAACGGCAACCGTACGAACCGCGCTCTGGCTATTTCGCCTCAAAACACTGGCTACATCATCGAAGACAACACGCGTTCGGTGGCGTTCGAGTTGAACTCTATTTTCGGCAGCCGGCTGTCCAACAACTTCATCGCTACGTACAACAAGCAGTTGGAAGACCGCCAGTACCTCACCGATGAGTTCCCGACCATCGACATCCTGAAAGATGGCACGACGTACACGTCTATCGGTTTTGACCCCTTCACACCGGGCAACAAACTGAACTACAGCACGCTGAACATCACCAACAACCTGAGCCTGTTCTTAGATAAGCACTTTATGACGTTTGGTGCGAGCTACGAATACTTCGAGTCAAACAACGTGTTCTTCCCTTCGTCCAATGGTGTGTATGTGTACAACTCCATTGACGACTTCAAGAAGGCCGCTTTGCAGTTCAAAAACGACCCGAGCAACCCGGTTTCACCAGTTTCGCTCAATCGCTACAACCTTCGCTACTCTTTGCTGCCCGGCGGCATCGACCCGTTGCAAGTGCTGAAAACTTCCACATACAGCGCGTATGTGCAGGATGAGTTCCAACTCACCAAGCGCCTGAAAGTGACCACTGGCTTGCGTGGCGACGTTTTTGTGTACGATAACTCTACTGCTGAAGATTTCTTCAACCCGGTGGTGGCTGGCCTCACCTTTAAGGATGAAGATGGCAAAGACTTGAAAATTAACACCAGCACGTTCCCAAAACCTCGCTTGTTGGTGTCGCCGCGTATCGGCTTCAACTGGGATGTGAAGGGCAACCGGAAAACCCAAGTGCGCGGTGGTACGGGTATTTTCGTATCGCGTATTCCACAAGTATTGGTGTCTAATCAATTGGGTAACAATGGTGTGAACACGGCTCT
>JAYSUY010000511.1:0-1665 GCA_043718855.1 Saprospiraceae bacterium
CCAACTCTACAACACCGCTAATCTCGGCACCACGCCCCACGAATTGGAACTGGCTTTCGTGCGCCAAACCGCCAACTCGGCCTTCCGCTATGCCGAGACCATTAAAACCGCGTACGGGCAGGGCAAAAACAACGCGAATTACCCGACCAACAATTACTTGGCTGAGCAACTGGCCATAGTTGCCAAACTCATCAAAGGCAATCTCGGCACCAAGGTTTTTATGGTGCAAATCGGGGGCTTCGACACCCACGCCGAGCAGTACGACTTTCACCAATACCTGCTTAGCCAAGTTGCTACAGCAGTCAAATCTTTTTACGAAGACTTGGCCTACGGCAACAGCGGCTTGGAACAGAAAGTGTTGGGCATGACCTTCTCCGAATTTGGCCGCACGATCTACGAAAACGGCTCGCTCGGCACTGATCACGGATGGGGTACCCCGATGATGCTCTTCGGCGGTGGCATCGGCAACGGCATCAGCGGCACCTATCAAGATTTGAGCAATCCCGATCCGTTCACTGACCCAGCGTTCAGCATAGATTTTCGTAGCGTGTACGCAACCATATTGCGCGACTGGATGGGCAATAGCCCCGAATTGGTCAACTTTGTGATGGGCCAGGAACACTCGACGCTTGCCGGCCTTGTACCGGCCATACTGCCCCCAAAAGGCGACAACGCGCTGTGCGCCCTACTGGGCCACAACCCTTCGCCGACGTTGCCAGGCACCATAGAAATCAAGTATTCGATGATGCAGGACGGCCCAATACGCCTCCAACTTTTGGACAAGGCGGGCCATGCTATCCGCACATTGATTAACGAATTCAGACCCAAGGGCAGCCATATTTTCCTCTTCCGACCATCCGACTGGTATGTTGGGCCTGGAGAGTACCAGTACCGCTTGCAAGGTGGCGGGCAGGTTTTCCAGCGGGCAATGACGGTGTGATCAGGCGATGGGGTGGGAGAGGAGTGCAGCAAGCGTTTGCTGTTAAACTTTTGCAAACCGAAATGGACGGCAGAAAAGCCGATTGTGCTCTGAACTACTTTTGTGCCGCTTTCAGGAACCAACCTTTTTCAAATTTTCATTAAAAAAATAACAGCAACATGGAAAGAAGTAAGCAGATTCAGACTGGCCTGTTGGCCGTGATCGCCTTCCTGCTCATTGCCAATTTGTTCGGCGGTGGTATTCAAAACTGGTTCGGAAAATCAGGCAAAGCAGGGATGGAAGCAGCAGCAGCGGGCATTTCTGCCCAAGACTACTCGTCTGGCAGCATGGCACCGAACACCGGCAACATCCCAGGTACCAACACGAACGCTACGCCTACTCCAACAGGCCCGACTACTTCGATTCAGTACGAAAATGACAAATTCGAGTTTGGCGTTGTCAACGAGGGCGAGATCGTCAAGCACATGTTCAAATTCAAAAACACGGGTTCCGAGCCGCTGGTCATCAGCAATGCCAAGGCATCTTGCGGGTGCACGGTTCCGGTATGGCCCAAAGAGCCTATCCCGCCCGGTGGCAGCAGCGAAATTGCTGTAGAATTCAACACCAAAGGCAAACCCGGTGCTCAGAGCAAGCAGGTAACGGTTACTGCCAACACCAATCCGACAGAGACTTTCCTTGTGGTCTCTGGCGAAGTGAAGGGCAAAGAACAGCCTGCTGCAAAAGAT
>JAYSUY010000512.1:0-4487 GCA_043718855.1 Saprospiraceae bacterium
CCACCCTGAGTGGCCACATTTTTGGTGAAAAACAAACCCCGCAACCCGGAGCGACCATCGCATTGGGTGAAAATTTCCGCACTGTGAGCGACGACGCAGGCAGTTTTTTTCTCGAAAAAATCCCGCACGGGCGGTACGCGCTGCGGGTGTATGCACCGGGTTTTGAAATCTGGCGCGACACCGTGACGCTGGCTGCTGCTGTGCAAAATATTGACATTCAGTTGGTTCAGGTCAGCACAACATTGGCTGAGGTAGAAATTAGAAGTGTGGAAGACGGCGTACTCGGCAGCCGCTCGCTGCGGGCGGTGGAGGGCGTGGCGATTTACGAAGGCAAAAAAAGCGAGGTGGTGCTGCTGCAAAACACGGTGGCGAATCTGGCGACCAACAACCCCCGCCAGGTGTATGCGCGCATCACAGGTCTGAACATCTGGGAGAGCGACGGCGCGGGGCTGCAACTCGGCATCGGCGGGCGCGGCCTATCGCCCAATCGAACGGCCAACTTCAACACCCGGCAAAACGGCTACGACATCGCCGCCGACGCGCTGGGCTACCCCGAAAGTTACTACACCCCGCCGGTGGAGGCGCTCGACCGCATCGAACTGGTGCGCGGCGCGGCTTCGTTGCAGTACGGCACCCAGTTCGGTGGGATGCTCAATTTCGTGTTCCGGCGCGGTCCCAGCGACAGAAAGTTGGAGTTTACGACCCGCCAGACACTGGGTTCGTGGGGCTATTTTGGCTCATTCAACAGCGTGGGCGGCACGGTGGGGCGCACCAATTACTTCGCATTTTACCAGTATAAACGCGGTGGCAACTGGCGGCCTAACGGCGACTTCGAGATGCACACGGGATTTGCATCCGCAAAAACCGCGCTATCCAAACGCTGCTCGCTGGGGATTGATGTGACCAAAATGAACTACCTCGCCCAGCAGCCGGGCGGCCTGACAGACAAACTTTTTGAGCAAAACCCGCAGGTGTCGCTCCGCGCCCGCAACTGGTTTCGGGTGGACTGGAATCTCGCCGCCGCGACGCTGGACTACGAGGCGAGCAGCCGTACCCGCTTCAACGCCCGCGTGTTTGGCCTCTCGGCCAGCCGCCAGTCGCTGGGCAATTTGGAGCGCATCACGGTGGCTGACTTGGGGGGCAACCGGACGCTGATTGACGGGCAATTCCGCAACATTGGCAGCGAAGTGCGGCTGCTGCACCGCTATCCGGTGGGGTGGGGCATGGCGACGGCACTGGTGGGGCTGCGGTTTTATCAGGGCAACACGACGGCCCGGCAGGGCGACGGCAGCACGGGCAGCGACGCAGATTTTCGTTTTTTGAACCCCGACAACCTCGAAAATTCGGACTACCGATTCCCCAGCCGCAACGTCGCGGCGTTCACAGAACACATTTTTCAACTGACAGATCGGTGGAGTATCACGCCAGGTCTGCGCTACGAATTCATTGGCACACAGTCGGTTGGCGCGTATAAAATCCGGGTGTTCGACTTTGCGGGCAACCTCGTGAGCGAGCAGACCCTGCGTGACGACCGTCGCCGACAGCGCGGTTTTGTGCTCGGCGGACTCGGCACGACTTACCGCATGGGCAAGCACCTGAAAACCTACGCCAACCTCTCGCAGAATTATCGAGCCATCAATTTTTCTGACCTGCGCATCGCCAACCCCAACTTCCGGGTGGACACGGCCATCCGCGACGAGCGCGGCTACACCTTCGATCTCGGTGTGCGCGGCAACCACGAGGGGGTGTTTTTTTTCGATGCCACGTTTTTTTACATCGCCTACCGCGACCGCATCGGGCAGGTGCTGCGGGCCGATCAGCCGCCGCTCTACCTCGATTACCGCTACCGCGCCAATATCTCGGATGCCCGCAACGTGGGCGTGGAGGCCTTCGCGGAGGTGAACGTGCTGCGCTTGTTGCGCCTCCCCGCCGCCGACCGCCACACGCTGGCGGTGTTCGCCAACATCGCTCGCATTGATGCCCGCTACGTCCGCACCGACGACCCAACAGTGCGGGGCAAACGGGTGGAAATGGCCCCACCGTTCATCGGGCGGCTGGGCACGACCTACCGCTGGGCGGGCTGGAGCGCGTCGGTGCAGTACGCCTACACCGCCGAACATTTCAGCGACGCGACCAATGCCGTGCGCACTTCCACGGCAGTGGAGGGCATGATTCCGGCCTACTCAGTGGCCGATTTTTCAGTGCAGTATTCGTGGAAAAAACTCAGCATCGAGTTGAATGTCAACAACTTGCTGAACAACGTGTACTTCACGCGGCGGGCGGAGTCGTATCCGGGGCCGGGGATTATTCCGGGAGATCGGCGTGGCTTATTTGCAACCCTTCAAGGGAAATTTTAGAGAAATGACCGACCTCCACACCTACTACGACCGCACCCGCTTCGACTACCGCTACGTCTGGAACCGCTCCGGCAGCCTCGCAGTCCACTTTGGTTTCTATGATGGCCATGCCCATGAGCACCGGTTCGCGCTCGACAACATGAACCGCGCATTGGCCGACCTCGCCAGCATCCGCTCTGGCGAGCGTGTGCTCGATGCGGGCTGCGGCATGGGCGGCTCCTGCTTTTGGCTGGCTGAGCAGCGCGGCGCTGATGCGACGGGCATCAGCATCGTGGAGAGCCAAGTGCTGGATTGCCAGCGCGAAGCAGCCCAGCGCAAAGCCGAGCGGGTCGCTTTTTTGCAAGCCGACTACTGCCGAACGCCCTTCCCGGACAGCCACTTCGATGTGGTGTGGGCCTGCGAGAGCGTGTGCCACACGGACCGGAAAGCCGATTTTACCAAGAGGCTTTCCGCGTCTTGAAGCCCGGCGGCCGCCTCGTCATGGCCGAGTATATGCGCACCGCCCGCCCGCTCCCGCCTGCAAGCGAGCACCTGCTGGAGCAATGGCTGCGCCCCTGGGCCATCCCTAATTTGGACACGGTGGAAGAACACCGGACAAATGCCCAGTCAGTTGGTTTTCAAGCGGTTGAAATCCGAGACGTGACGGACAACGTCCGCGTGTCGCTCCGCAACCTGCACGAAATCTCGGTGCGCTGGCTGCCCGTTGGCCGCTTGCTCCACCGCTTCGGTCTGGTACACCAGGTGCGGTTAGGCAACGCTCGCGCTTCCGTGCGGCAGTGGGAGGCGTTGCAGGCGGGGGCTTGGCGGTATGCGATGTTGGTGGGGGTAAAGGGGCGGGAGGAGGACTGAACTGTATGATTGTCTGTGCGGACTACGACCTGCATTCCGCTTCACTTGTTTTACGCGCATTTGAAATGACGGCGAAAGATGTTTTCCGCAAGCCGCCTAAGCCAAAGCGACCGCCACCTGCGTCAGTTCGTCCGCTATCTTTCGCAGCATGGTCGGGTCGGGGTGCCCGGCTTTCGTGGCGATTTCGATGTCTGGCTCGAAGTTCCAGCCGGGGGTGCGGACACCTTCGGAGATGAGTTTTTGGAGAGCTGCTAATGCTTGCTCGCGCCATGCGGGGAGGTGGGCGTAGCGGTAGAACCAGAGTTCGGAGAGGGTGTCTTGGTCGGGATGGAGCGCAAAGGCTTGCTCTAGTTTTTCTTCGGCTTCTGGGTTGCGGTGGAGCCAGAAGAGGAATTGGGCGTAGTTGGTCAGATGGTTAGCATGATTCGGGTCTGCTTTAAGTGCTTTCTGATAGTATGCCTCTGCGCCCTCATAGTCTTTTTTGATATCTTTCAAGAAGACAGCGTAGTTGCCCAGACTATTAGCGTTATTAGGGTCTATTTTAAGTGCTTTCCGATAGTAAGGCTCTGCACTTTTAGCGTCTTTTTTAATGTCCTTCAAGAAGACGGCATAGTTGTTCAGATTATTGGCATTACTTGCGTCTGCTTCAAGTGCTTTCCGATAGTAAGCCTCTGCACCTTCATAGTCTTTTTTGATACGGTGTAGAAATGAAGCATAGTTGCCCAAATGGTCAACATTCTTCGGATTCATCTCTATCGCCTTCTGATAATACGCCTCCGCCCGCTTATACTCTCCGTTGTTTTTCAACTCCACCGCATAATACCCCACCCGGTTCGCGTCCGTCATCGGAATATCCGGCAAGTCAGGAGCCTCCCAGGGCAGGTAGCCGCCGATGACGATCTGGGTCAGTTCGTTGTAGCGGGCGGGCAGTTCGAAGCGGTTGTGTAGGTCGTAGGGTTCGAGTGTGCTGGTCTGCTCGCCGTAAGCGAACTTGCGGACGTAGTGGATTTCCACCTTACCAAAGTAGCGTCTCAGGTCGCACTTGGGCAGGTCGTAGAGCCGCTTGAACAGGTCTTGGAACAGGGGCGTGTAGATTTCTTTCCACTCGCGGTTGCGGTCTTCCTCGCTGGCATCTACCCGCGACACGAGCGGATAGACTATCAGTGGGCGCATATCGCCCGCGCCCTTGCGGAAGTTGATGGCCCGTTCGATCATCTCGGTCACTTTCAGGCCCTGCCGGGTGGGGGTGAACACGGTGACGAGGGCTTCGGGGAGTATGGC
>JAYSUY010000513.1:0-1659 GCA_043718855.1 Saprospiraceae bacterium
TACTGCGGCGGCGCAAGTCGAGGTACCAGCCGATTTTTTTCAGGATCGGGATTTTGTGGGTCTCCACAAACTCAATCAGCGTGCCGTCCGGGTCTTCGATGTACGAAAAATAGCCCGCCGCTTCGCCCATGTCGAACGAACCGCTGCTGTCCACCGTGAACGGGTGGCCGAGTGCGGTACAGTGCTGCTTCATTTCGGCCATGCCCGTGATGTCAAAACACAGGTGGATGTAGCCGAGGTCGCCCCAGTAACGGTTCTCGTAAATCTTGCGCGGAGTACGGTCGAGGGCCTGCACCAACTCGATCTCCGAGTCGCCCAGCAGTCGGCTGAACGGCCCCTTGCGCCGCTCCGGGTGGCGCAGCAGCACCCGGCGATACTCTCCAAAACCGCCACTTACGCCCTGCCAGTCGCCGAACTCGCCCGACTCATCGTACACCACCTGCGAGTAGCCCAGCACATCGGCGTAGAAGCGCAGCGAGCGGTCCATGTCCGACACGCCCAGCACCGCCCCGTACACCCCGCCCGTGAGGGTGCGCGGTGTTTTTCCGGGAAAAAGCAGGGGGCCGCTGGCCGTCGAAAACCAATCCGCTGCACCCTCCACCTCGAATGGGTTGCCCCAAGGGTCCTGCACAAAAAAATGCTCCTGCCCATCAGGACGCGGCACGGGGTTGGTGAGCATCGTCACGCCGCGCTTGCGCAGGTCGTGGAAGCAGGCCCACACGTCGCGGCATTTTACTTTGGCGATGCCGATGCCCAGATCGCCGAGTTGGGGCCGGAAAGCGGGGGGCACAGGCGTTCGCCCGGTGTACTGCCAGATTTCCATGCCGCCCCCGCCCTGCATATTGAGGGCTAAAATCGCGTGTCGTGCCTGCGGCTCGCCGCCCGTGTAGGGCAGCATGAGACCCGCCACCGCCGCTTCCTCGAACATCGGAACGTCCATGCCGAAGTGCTGCCTGTACCATCGGAACGCTTCGTGAACATTGCTCACGCCGATGCCAACTTGTTGAATACCAGAGATAAACATGATTCTAATTTTCTTTTTTCAGCACCTCGTTTAATTGGGCGAACAGTTCAGCCACCGCTTTGTCCACCGGGTACTGGGCATCGCCCCAAGTGACGCGCTGTATCGCATCGCCGCTCAGCACCTCAATGAAATTGTAGGTATTTCCCGGATGCTGAAAAGTTAGGGTAGCCAGCCCCAGCGTCTCCGAAGTTTTGTACAGCGACTTGGCTTTGCGGGGCTTCGTAGAGCCAGCCTCGGTCAGTTCGCCGCCCATTTTGAGGACAAAAATCTGCCCGTTGTCGAGCAAGGTGTAGGTGGTTTCTTTGCCCACGAAGCCACCGCCGCTGCCCCAGCGCAGTTGGCGGTCGGGGAAATTGCCGGGCGTAAACTTGGGGTGGTGCTTGCAAAACCAGAACAGCACTGCAGCAGCAAATGCGGCGAGCGCGATGAGGAGCATTTTCATAAAATAGGGATGGTGTGGTGAGCGAAAAATCGAATGCAGTTATTGGAGATTGGGCAGCAAAAGTAGCAGGTCGGAGGCGTACTTTTTGGGCAAATCTGTGCCGATACCGGGGTCTGTCTGGGTCAACAAAAAAACTCCCCGCCAGCAGCAAGCCGACGGGGAGTTCTCAGAGACGTTTCCAATTTGATTCATT
>JAYSUY010000514.1:0-13214 GCA_043718855.1 Saprospiraceae bacterium
CGCTTCTGGAGCGCGTATTTTCCGGCCCACTTCCAGCACTATGCCGTTGAAATAAGATACGACAAAGAAAAAAGCCAACCCAAAATGTGGCATCACACCGGCCAGGTGCCAATCCAGACCACTCGCATAGACATCCACCAATGGAATAATGAACATGTGCGAAGTGACATAGAAAAAGGGGCGTGCCTTAAGCCAGTCGGCGATGAAAAACTCCTTGCCCATCAGAGCAAGATAACCCATCACCAGCAGGTAAAACGGCAGCATGGAAGGGAAAAGCCACCACTGCACGAGTATTTGCACCGCAGCAGTCACCAACCCCAATACCTTCAACTCGGAGAGTGTCACCAACCCACGCGGCACTGGCAAATAGGGCCTAAACTGGGCATCCTCTTCGCGGTCCTTGAACTCATCAAAGATACGAACCAGCAAAAACAGGGTCACGGCCATGAAAACGCCTCCCGCCAAAACCCAACTGGGCACAAACCCCGCTGCACCCCGGCAGATGCGGGAGTAGGCAATAGCGGAAAAACTGAAAGCCGCCACCATCAGCCCATGGCCCGCCAGCGGGAAACGCTCCAACTGGTATTGCCAAAGCCGCAACAGCAGCGGATCGGAGGCAACAATGGTTTTATTCCCCATCAGAAGTGGTCGTTTTTTTACGTCCAAACTTGCGGTGAGCCGCCGTAAAATGGCCCGCCGAAAGGGCCGCAGCGATAGAGATTTCACCCGCCAGAGCAACGGCAGCGCAGATTTCGGCAAACTTTCGGGCCCGGCCTTCGCCATAGCAATCCAGCATTTCGAGGCATTCGCGCTGGGTAGGGAGCGAAGTGCCGCCGCCCACTGTACCCACGATCAGGTTGGGGAGCGTCAGCGCGGCATACAGGTTGCCTTCGCGGGTTATTTCCATTCGGGTAATGCCCACAGCGGCCTCCGCAGTGCAGGCTGCATCTTGTCCGGTAGCGATAAACAAGGCGCACAGGCCGTTGGCCACATGGCCCTGTGCGCCGATCGCGCCACTTTGTACGACTCCACAAGTAGAAGATATCCAGTACTGGGCCATGGCTTCGGGCGTGGTGCGCAGTACCGAGGAGACGATCTCTGGTGACAACTCGACTTCAGCCGTCACTTTTTTCCCCCGAACGTTTGAAAAGGAAAGGGCGGTGGCTTTTTTATCGCCGGAGTAATTGCTTTCTATAAACCAATGCTCGGGCTGCTGCGGGGATGCGGCTACGATGTACTGACAAATGGCCTCGGTGCAAAGTGTCACCATATTTTGCCCCGCAGCATCGCCAGTGAGGTACTCAAAAGTGAGAATAATGTGGTTGCCCTCAATGGTGCTTTTCACGTTCAGCAACTCTGCATAGCGGCTCGTTTGTCCCACAATCACCTGAAAATGTTCATATTGAGTCAGTACCCAGATCAGGAATACACCCAGATCGGCCATGCTTTTAAACTTGAATACCGGACTGCGCTGCACCCCTTCCAGAAGACAAATCGAGGTAATGCCCCCTGCCATTCGGGAAGCCCGTGCGCCCCGGTCGTAGGAAGCCACCAAGGCACCCTCGGTGGTGGCCAACGGCACGAAAAAATCACCGTTGGCGGCGCTTCCCACCACACGAAGTGGCCCCATCACGCCCGTAGGGATCATGGACATACCGATGTAGTTCTCAATGTTGCCGTGCAAATCGGAGGCGGATACTTTGCGCTCAGGCATCCCCGAAAGGGGGTACATTGAATCTGCTCCACACAGGTGCTGAGCAGTGAGGTGCTGGAAAGCGATGCCTTTTTGTTCCAGAAAATGGAGACGCTCACGTGTGGCTTCTGGTGAAGCGTCGCCCAGCGGAATACGCTCTTTGGGCAGGGGCTCTGATCCTTTCGCTCTGATTCTATCGATCAAATCAAGCGGTTGTGAGATGGCTGCCAGAAAACGGGCAGCCTTGTCGTTGGCGGTGGGCATGATGATGTATTTTGGTACGTCATCGGTACTCGGGAGTTCTGGTACAAAAGTCCCGTTTTCTTGCTCGCCACAGAATTGATTTCGCCTTGAAAAGTATATTTTTTTATTCCAATTCAGGATTAGGGGCAATGCTGGAATAAAGGCCAAACAAGTCGCTGTAGGTTTGGGCTTTTAGAGATGTTAAGTACCACGACACAAATGTCTCGCAAAAGCGCAGAGGCGCAGATTTTTGATTTTGAATACTTTACGCCTCTGCGAGATCACCTAAATTAATTTGTAAGAACTTAAACTCTTGATTCCAGAACAGGGCAAACGCATCAAAGTCTGGAAGCCCCGGAGGGGCGTAACATCGGTAGAAATGTGCTGGCCATAGCCCACCAGCCCCAGAGGGGCGCAGCGAAAACAGGTGTCTGCTCCGCCCCGCTGGGGCTAAAATCTTCTGGGGGAAATCTTGTCTACCGATACTACGCCCCGCTGGGGCTTCCAGATGCGTTTGCCCTGATTGCCGAAGGGAATTTAAACACTGCTAAGTTTTTATATTAATTTTAGCGAGCCACTTATTGCCCACGCTCAATACCGCCAAATCGCTTCCCCGAAATCATAATCGAGCAGCACCTCATCCAGCAAACCATCCGCACCGAGGCGGTATCTGTCTTTGAGGTCGTAGTCCCAGATTTTTCCCATTTGGTGCCAGTAGGTGGCCGTGAAACCACCTCGAGTATCTTTGACGACATCGTAGAAACTCTTGTCAAGTTGCCGCTCAATCATCTTGATCAGCACTTTGCCCTCCGTGCGAGTGAGTTTTTTCATCTGATCCGTCAAGTCTTCCTTCATCTCCTTGTGCTCGCGGCGGATGTAGCGGCGGCGTTTGCCCTTGCCCATATCTTGTGTTTCCAGTTGTATGTCGTTGTACATATCAATGGCTTGCACCGCATAGGGGTACACGCGCCGTGCAGCGCGGTAGTAGAGGTAGTATTGGCGCTGCTCTGCAAAATCCTTGAACTGCCGCTTGCTCGATACCCGGTGCAGCTGCAACGACATGACGAATGTGGTGTCGCCGTTTTCCACTTCCATCCGCGCCCACGCGCCCTGCGGGAGCGAGTCGGGGGTTTGCGCAAACAAGGGCCAAGCGAATAGGCTGAGGGTCAAGATAAGAATCCAGTTTTTCATAAAAATTAGGTGTCTCGCTAAAATTAGTTTAGGGCATCTCGCAAAGGAGAAGGACACAAAGCATTCAACATCAAATCTTTGCGCCTCTGCGCCTTTGCGAGAAATTTGTGGCGGGCTTCGTAAACCCGAAACGGTTGTTGTGCCACCATTCGTATGGAAAACGGCGGGCTTGAGGCAAAGTAACTCAATGCATTGCAAACGGTTTTTGCCCCGATTGGGTTGGGCGGCATACTACTGGATATTTTTTCACACAACGCCACAACGCCACAACGGTGATAGAACTAAATTATTCAAAGTCAATTCGTTGTGCCGTCGTGTCGTTGTGTGAAATCAAAATGTCCAGTAGTATAGTTGGCCTGTAGTCAAGTCGGCACCCTCCTGAGCATCAGATAGACCCAGCCACCAAAACTCATCGCTGCCGCAAAGTAGAACACCGCCGCCATGCGGCCAAAATCGTTGGCGTAATGCCAGCCCGCGAGCAGCGCCCCGACTCCGATCGCGATTTCCAGTGCGATGTACATCGTGGCCATCGCCCGGCCCTTGCGCAGCGGGTCGCCCAAGTCCACGGTCCAAGCATTGATGGCAGGGCTAAAAATTCCGTTGCCCAGCCCGAACAGCACCGAGCCGAAGTAGAGCATGTTGGGCGAATCGGCCCAAGCGAACAGCAGCATCGAGCAGCCAAGCACCAACGCTGAGGCTTTCAGCACAGGCACCCGTCCGAGGCGGTCAGATATTTTTCCTGCAAAAAACCGCGTAGAAATGCTCGCCAGGGTGAACAGGGTAAAAAAAATGCCCCGGTTGGTCACCCCCAAGTGGTCGCTCAGATCGGGTACCAAAGTGAGGATGACTCCGTAACTGACATAGCAAAACAGCATCGTAATGGCTGCGGGTATCGCTCGCGGGTCAAATATGTCGTCGCGCGTCACCCGCAGCAGAGCGAATCGGAAAGGCTGTTTTTGCGGCAAAGTTTCCTCCAAAGTGGTCAGAATTGCCATCGAGCCCAGCGCCAAGGCAGCCGAAGCGTAGAACATCGGGTTGGCTCCGCCAAAATGATGTACTAACCAACTGCCCAGCGGCGGCGACGCGCTGGCCCCTACGCTCAGGCAAACACCCAGCATCCCCATCGCTTCGCCGCGCCGCCCGTCGGGCACGATGTCAGCGGCGTAGGCTGAGGTGCCAGTCGGCTTGAAGCCCGTAGAAAAACCGTGAAAAAAGCGCAAGGCCAGAAACCCGTTCACAAAAGCCAGCATCGGGTAAAGCAAACTGCACACCACGCAAGCCAGCGTACCGATGTACATCACGGGCATCCGCCCGATGGTATCGGCCAACTTCCCGCTGAACGGCCTCGAAGCCCCCGCAGTGATGGTGAACAGGAAGATAATCAGGCCCTTGTGTTCCGCCCCGCCGAGCGATGTCAGGTAGTTGGGCAACTCCGGGATCATCATGTTGAAACTCCCGGCGAACAGGGCGTGAGACAAGCAGAGCAGGAGAAAAGCGCGGGTGTAAAGTGGGCTGTCGGGGCTGGGGTGCTGGGGGGCGGGTGTGGGCATGGCGGGTGCGAAGATTAGCGGGCGAAGGTAGAATATCCGGTGGACGATGGACGACAGTCCACTTCTCTCCCAACATCACCACGCTGCCCGCAGGGCCTACCGCTGTACCACCAACTTGAACGACTGAGATGGCTCTCCGGCTACCACAGCCCACACCACATAGCAGCCAGAAGGCCAGTCCCCGACAGGCAAGGCTGCTGCTGACTCGTTTACCTGCACCTCGGTTTGGTAAACCATCTGACCCAGCATATTGCACACCTTCAGTTGTACAGGCCCGGTATGGCCGCGTATGCGCAACTCCGATACATCACTGGCCGGGTTGGGCAGCAGTTGCAGCGTCACGTCGCCAAGCCTGCCGCCCGAACTGTTGATGCCCAGCGTATCGCAGGGTCTGTTGGCCCAATCATGGAGCCGATAGTTCGGGAAACTGGGGACAAAAAAGGCGATGTTCGTGGGCATCGCAATGTCATGCTGACGGAAATCACAGGCCAAGCCCGGCTCGTTGGGCGCATGGACGACGTGCAGGAAGATGGTGGTGATGCCCGTAGCCATATAGATTTTCCCGTCTGGCGCGGTGGTCATGCTGTGGAAAATGGTCGGGAAAAGCAGATTGTCGGAAGTGTCGCGGAACCCGTCGTACTTGCCGACCAGTACCCCAGACTGAGTAATGTCGCTGGCCCAAGTATCGAATTGGTAGAGATAATACCGCCGATTTTGAATGTACAGGTAGCGGCTGTTGGGCGAAAACGCGGGCCAGGAGTCTGCCAACAAAGTATCGGGCTTGGGCAGACTGAACTGCACAGGGCTGTGCAGATTGCCCTCGCATCGGTCGAATTGGAAGAGCGTCAGCGTGGCTTTGGGGCCAGACGACACCCGGATAAACTTACTCCCGTCGGGCGAAAAAGCAGCGGAACGGCTGGTATAATGCCCTGGCACCCAAGTGCTTTTCTCTTCTTCCACAAAAGGGCCTTTTACCCCTTCTGGGGTGACAGAGTACAAGTAAAAAACATTGCTGAACCACCGCCCCGTGATCACCCACCAGTCGCGCCCGTTACCATGCCGCACCGCTGTCGCCATCAGTTCGATGGAGTCTGGCCCGAACAGCGGTTCGTTTTTTTTGATCACCCGCCCCAGACCATCGTTGGCGTTCATGTCTATTTCAGAGTAATAGTACCGGGCGATAGGGAAGAAAGGAGAATTGGGTGCAGGCTCACGGGCACCGTGAAACAGGATATAATGCCCTGGATGCTCTGGGAAAGGCACACTGACCATGCCCTGCATATCATCATAATCATGGAAATCTTTGTCACAGTATTCATCATTAACTGGGCCAGGATTGATCTTCTGGCCGTTATCCATCAGTTTATGCTGGCGGTTGATGATCTTGCAGCCATTGGAGTAAAAAATCAGGTTGCCGTTCTCATCCGACATGGAGCAAGGGTTCAAAAAACTGAATTTTTCGGGCAGATTGAAGAAACTGATTTTGCGCGGCTCCTGATTGAAATCCATTCTGGATCCTCCAAAATGTTGCTCCGGGAGGTTTTGGCTATACCCCATGAGCCAATTATAGTCGTGTTTTTGGGAAAAAGCAGCAGAGAAACTAAGCACTATGCAGCTGAGTATGAGGAAGCGTTTGCTCATCATCAAAATGGAAAATGCTCAGACCGCAGCGCGGGCCACGGTCTGAGCAAGGTGCTTGGGAAAGAGGTGAATTCAGCGGAAGATGACTAATTTGCAGGGGCGCAAGCCAGAGCTGCTTTGAGCGGAGAGCAAATAAACGCCAGCGTTCAAACCGGAGAGGTTCAGGTCAAGATATTGGCCGTTGATGCTTCTGTACAAGGCTACTGCTTTACCTGAAACATCTGCAAGGACGAGATCGCCAAGGTAAGGCTGGTCAAACAGAACCCGAGCTGCGTCATGAGCTGGGTTGGGGACTATGCTCATGCCACCGCTGCTGGTTACAAGGGCGATCCTTTCATCTTCATTGGAGCGATGACCTGTGCAGCCCGCGTTGACATCACCAAATTCGCTTCGATAGTTGGGTGCCTCATCCGAAGGCAGCCAGTTGATGGCTCGGCTGCGCGTCCGCCCCGCTACCTCGGGGCATTGGTTGGCGATGAGCCGCAGCGTATCGTTGTCTGCTGCGCTCTGCACCATTCCCCTGACCGACTGGATGCCCAGTCTGTTGAGGAATTTTTGGTTGATTTCATAAACGGTATTCAAAGGCAGCGCATGGTTGTACGCCTCGCAGGCTGCAAGAAAGGGCTGGCGATAGAGTTCAGTCTGTGCGCGTACATTGCCCATGCGGAGCGTCAGATTGCCCGCCTCGCTGAGCAAAGTGCGCCTATATGCAATGAAAGTATTGGAGATGTTGAGCAGGTCTGCTTCTTCGCGGAGGGTGCCGTCCAAAGAATCCAAACGGTTGCTGACTGCCGAAAAAAGCGACTCAAGCAACAAAAGGCTGTCTTGCAAAGCAGCAGGTGTGCCAGCAGCTACAGTCAGCATGGAATCAAACTGGGCGAATCGGTAAGGAGAAGCATTGATGTGCGCGTTGAAAAAATTTGACACATACACATTCTGCCCGATCAGGTTGGGCGCAGAAAACAGTTTGAGCAGCAGTTGTTTTTTCTCCTCCCACACATCAAGACCGTCGTTGGCCTGCCAAGTTGGATATGTTTGAGCAAGTCGGATGTCGTTGTCGTTGATCTCTCGCCCAATGGTGGGATTGGCTGCCGTGTTATCGCAGGGATTAGGTTCAGAAGTACAAGGGTCTTTAACAAACCAAGAGACAAAAGGGGATTGTGTCCCATCAGGGTCCAGCGGGTCTGGAAAGTAAAAGTCAAGAGGGTCATTGTTCTTGGCAGTAAATCTGTTTGCAGTTAGGGCAGCTGGAGTGCCAAAATTCTTGAACCAGGCCGCCTTGGACGTTGTCGCATAATTGTTGACGCGCCATTCGTTGGCAGCGCAGAATTGTGTACCAAGAAAAGCTGCTGTACCGTCAAAATTCTCCAGCAGCAACCCAGTTGAGAACTCACCAGGGCCAAAAGAAGTCATCTCATGGTCGCCCAATCTGTTGTGCCAGAACCTTGCTTTGCCACAGTTGCCCATGAAATGAACCCCTCGGTAGGTGTGGCCAGTTTCGTTGCTGCAATACAGGATGGAGTAGCAGTTCTCGTTGTGCATGGCACAGGTGCCATTGTCGTCAGAGGCATTGCCGTTGCCGTACACATCGTTGGCCGTGACTTCATTCCCTACTGCTGCCGCTGACCCATCGTGTAGATAGATGGCCCATCGGTTGGTGCTTACTCCAAAAGCAGGTGATGTGTTGATGGTGTTGATGTAGTTGTGATCTATGATGTTGTTGTTGGCAGCACCCATCACAAACTCAAGAAAAGAAGTGGATGCTGGGCTTCTTCCTCCGGCATGGGCGTATATCTCGTTGAAATGGATTTTCATAGTTCCCGCAGAAGCAAAAGTTTTGTGCCCAGTAACCTTGATGCCCCCGCGAGGAAAGGTTCCAAACGCTTCAACTACTACCGTATCTTGGTACACCTGATTTCGAGTGCCACCTGCCCCTCCGTTGGTACGCGCCATTTCGATGGCGTGCTTGCTATTCGCTGGTTGCGCTACCGTCCCAGAAAGGTTGAAATGGCTGTCTGAAATGGAGATAATTTGGTTGCTGCCATTGCTGACTGAGGCAATGTTGCTGCGGTTGCATTTTTCAAAGTGGGCATATTTAACGTTCAGCGCTGAACTGGTGGCGGCTATGTCCTGCTCATTGTCTGAGAATGTGACCGGGGGCCATTTCTTTGCGTTCACGCCGCCAATCAGCGTGAGACTTGAGTTTTGATCCAGCAAAATACCTCTGTGGGTATTCAGGTTGAAATCGGAGAGGCCAACTCTTGCAGTACTGTTGAACATGTTGATCCCTCGTTGTTGGCGCTTAAAGGTGTTTTTCCAAAGGGGGTGCGGAGCAGAGGCCTGCGCTGTTTCGTTCAAACCGATCTTGACCATAGGGCAGTTTTGCAAATCCATCCCAGTCTCACTGCTTGTGGTCGTCCCGTTTAGGTTGCTGGTACAGTCCACTGTGTTCCCCGCCCAAATGATGTTAAGTGGTTGCCCAGCATTTGAGAAAAAGCCTCTTTGGTTTCGGTTGATGGTATTGCCCACCACCCACAGGAATGAGGCTGCACTTTGAACTGTAAATGCATCTGTTGCATCCTCAACCTCGCACCTCAACAGACCCAGATTCCCAGTGGAATTTGGTAGTATCGAAAAACCGAGCCACCGATCACTCCCACAAGCAAAGAACTTGGAAAATGATATGCCAACGGAGGCACCGTTATCCACTCGGATGGAAGCGTTGTTTCCCATCTTAAACTTGCATTGGCTGATCGGAAACACAGAGTTGATCACGAGTGTCCCGCCGATGAAGTAATTCTGCTCGCTCCAACTCCAACTGACGGGAAGGGTTGACGTTAAAGTGGTCTGCCCCGTAGTGTTCAGAACAGTATACACCTCTCCTCCGTAACGGTCGCAAAGCGTCTGCTGAGCATGAGCGATTTGCGGGAACAGGCCCCAAGCCAGATAGGAAAAAAGCAGCGGAGAGCGGAGAGCGGAGAGCGGAGAGCATAACTTAAATCGATTTTGGTGAACAATGAGTGAAAGAAGCTCAAAAGTAAAACACCCTTCCAGAAAATCACGCCGAAGCCATGTTAAATTTTGCAATTTCAACTTGTTGCGAGTTTATTTCAGGTTTTCAAAATAATGGCAGCACCCCGATTTACCCCCCGATGGTCAAAATGCCCTGTCCCATTCTCGACAATCTCCTTGCAAAACCTGCCCCACCACAACATACCTTCGCCACATCAAAACCTGCCGACATGAGCAAGAAGAAAAACGCAACACCGCCCGCTCCCACCCCCCGAAAAACCACCGCCCAAGCCCCTATCACACCAGCCTCCCCCGCGCCCGACGCGATGGGTTGGCTGCCCTACCTCCTGCTCGGCGGCTTCGCTTTCCTGCTGTATGCCAATACTTTAGGTCACGGGTATGTACTCGACGACGACCTCGCGCTGAAACTCCACAACAACGTGAACCGGGGCTTAGCGGGCATCGGCGACATCTTCGCCGCGCCCTACCGCGAGGGCTGTTTCGGTGGTTGTCTCTACCGTCCGCTTACGCTCACCACCTTCGCCATCGAGTGGGCCATCGCACCCAACAGCCCCGCCATCGGCCACTGGATGAACGTGCTGTGGTACACCGCCACCGCCCTGCTGCTCTACAATACCCTGCTGCGACTGCTGCACGGCCGCTCGCCGGTGCTGGCCTTCGCCGCCGCCCTGCTCTTCGTGGCGCACCCGGTGCATACCGAGGTAGTGGCCAACATCAAAAGCCGAGATGAAATCCTCTGCTTGTTCTTCATTTTGCTGAGTATCAACTTGTTTGCCCGTAGCCTAGCGCACGAGAGCAAGCGAGGGATGTTCACTGTACTCACCGCTGTGGCCTACGGCTGCGCCCTGCTCTCGAAAGAAAGTGCCATCACCGCCCTGCCCGTGTTCCCGCTCGTAGCCTGGACGTTTTTTGGAAAAACAGTGAGCCGCTCGCTCGCCACTTCGCTGTGGGCGGCGGCCCCGGTGCTGGTGTTTTTTCTGCTGCGCGGCTCCGCCCTGTCAGGGCTGGTTGCGCCAGCGGTGAGTTACTTGGACAATCCCATCGTGGCAGCCACGAGCGGCGGCGCACGGTTTGCCACCAGTATGCTGGTGCTGGGCAAGTACCTCTGGCTGCTGGCCGCGCCGCTCACGCTCCTCTCCGATTACTCCTTCAACGCCTTCCCGTTGGCCAAGCCCGGCGATCCGTTGGCGATGCTTTCGCTGGCCCTGCACTTGGGGCTGCTGGGCTGGGCTTTGTGGCAGTTGCCCCGGCGCAACGCTTTGGCTTTCTGTGTGTTGGCCTACTTTGCAGCCATTGCGCTGTACAGCCAGTTGCCAGCCGTCATCGGCACGCTCATGGGCGAGCGGCTGATTTACACGCCCTCGCTGTGGTGGTGCCTCGCAGTGCCGCTCGTGCTGGCGCATTTTTTAAAACTGGAGAAAAATGCCGCCCACGACACTGCTTTCGCGTGGGGCGTTTTTTCTAAAAACGAAAAACTGCTGGTGGGTGTAGTGCTTGCAGTAGCCGCGCTTTTTGCCCTCAAAACTGTAGGGCGCAACGGCGACTGGGCTACCAATTTTGCCCTCTTCGGTGCCGATGTCGCCAAAGCCCCCAACAGTGTGCGCCTGAACGACGGCTACGCCGAGGAACTGTACAAATCGCTGGCTGACAAAGATTTGAGCGAGGCAGAAGTAGCCCGCCGCTGGCAACTTTCGGAGCAACACTCGAAGCACAGCCTGAGTTTGGAACCCGCCAGCCTCTCGGCCAACATCAACATCGGCAACCTGCGCTTTTACAAAAAACAGTACGCCGAGGCAGCTGCGGCCTACGAAAAATGCCTCAGCATCAAGTCGGACTACTCGTTTGCGAAGCGCAACTTAGCGGCGGTGCTGGTGGAGTGGGCGCGAGAGGAAGGTGAAAAACGCCAGAACCCCGACAAGGCCCGCGAACTGCTGCTGCGCTCGCTGGCTATCGATGACAAAAACGCTGCCGCTTGGCACCTCACGGGGGTATCCTACGGGGTGCAGGGTCAGCATGTGAAGGCCGCTGAGATGTTTGAAAAAGCGCTCGCGCTCGACCCGACCAACAAGGAATTTACCCGCAATTTGGTGATGGCACTGCGTGGTGCTGGCGATACAGCACGGGCTGATGAGGTGGCGAAGCGGGCGGGGATTTGAGGCGAAAATGGCGCACTAGTTGGGCTGATTAAACAAGTACAATACGCTCTAAGTCAAGCACTTTTCCACGATTATAGATCAATCACCTCCATGACTTACGAAGAATACCGCAACCACGATGCCCTTGCCCTTGCCGAGTTGGTACGCCGGGGCGACATCTCCCCCGATGCCCTGCTGGACATCGCCATCGCTCGTGCCGAAGCGGTGAATCCACAAATCAACGCCATCATCCATCCGCTGTACGAAGAGGCGCGGGCTGCCGCCAAAAATGTGGACACATCTGCGCCTTTTGCGGGTGTGCCGTATTTGGTGAAAGACCTCGGCCCAGAGGTGAAAGGGGCACCCAAGCGTACGGGCAGCAAGGCCTACGAAGGCTATATTTCGGCAGACGACAGCGCAGTAGTTCGGAAGATGCGTGCTGCTGGGTTGCTCATTTTTGGCAAAACCAACACCCCGGAGTTCGGTCTCACGCCGTTCACGGAGCCTACACTGTTTGGCCCAACGCACAATCCTTGGAATGTGGCGCACTCGCCGGGTGGTAGCAGCGGAGGCTCGGCAGCGGCAGTGGCTGCGGGCATTGTACCGCTGGCTTCAGCCAACGACGGTGGCGGCAGCATTCGCATCCCAGCCTCGTTTTGCGGGCTGTTTGGCTTAAAACCGTCTCGCGGACGAGTGTCGTGGGCACCGCAGTTTGGTGAGATGTGGAGCGGTGCGGCGGTGGAGGGTTGTGTGAGCCGCTCGGTGCGCGACTCGGCGGCATACTTTGATGCGGTGGTTGGCCCTGCACCTGGCGAGCCGTATCCGTTTGCTCCGGCTGAGCGGCCTTTTTTGCAGGAAGTAAAAACGCCTCCAGGCCAACTGCACATCGGCTTTTCTACCCAAAATACAGTGGGCGGTGCGGTGGACGCAGTGTGCATCCGAGCGGTGGAGCAAGCCGCAGCTTTGCTCAGAAGCGAAGGCCACGTGGTGGAAGAAGTGACTACGCCCTACGAACTTAAAGACCTCACGGAGGCCTTCATTACTGTAGTGGCGGGAGAAACGGCAGCAGACTTGCGCGTGTTGGGCCAGTTTCTTGGGCGTTCCGTTCGGCCTTCTGATGTGGAACCTCAGACTTTCGCGCTCCATTTGCTGGGGCAAAGTTTTACAGGTGGTGATTTCGCTTTTGCCAAACGCCGCTGGAACGAGGTGTGCCGACGCGTTGGGGCTTTTCACGAACGCTACGACCTGCTGCTCACGCCTACGCTGCCTTGCCGTCCCTTCCTCACGGGTGCGCTGCAAAGCACGGCTGCCGAACGGGCGGCGATGAGCATCGTGAACACCTTGCGCTTGAGCAGCGCAATGAAAATGACCGTGGATCAATTGGCACAAAAAATCTACGCTTTTCTGTGCTGGGCTCCGTTTGCCAACATGACTGGCCAGCCCTCCATGTCGGTGCCGATGCTGTGGACGGAGGAGGAAAATCTGCCTGTTGGTGTGATGCTCACCGGGCGCATTGGCGAAGATGGGCTGTTGTTCCGGGTAGCGGGCCAGATAGAGCGGGCGCAACCCTGGGGTGGGCGGTTTGCGTGATCAGACCTCTTTCGAAAGTGTTTTTAGGTCGTGCCATTGACAATGGTTCGTGAAGAAATGGATTCTCAAATACTGCTGAAAATCAGCGATTTGCGTCATGCTTAGGCCCCAGAACTTATTTTTGATAGGGTTGCGGTT
>JAYSUY010000515.1:0-4479 GCA_043718855.1 Saprospiraceae bacterium
CCCAGACGCTGAGATTACACCCATCGAACTTGCGCGGGTAATTCCGGGCAAGGAACTGAGACGGGTAGTGTACATCACTACGCGGGCGAAGCTCCATCGTCTGCGGATGTTTCACTCAATGCTTTCATTTTCAATGCTTTCGTTTCGTTATTTTATCGTTGCGCCACTGCGCTATTGCACCGTTGTGTGCTTCTTACTGGCTCTCCCCAGCCTCCTTTTTTCCCAAAAAACTGCGCCTGACACGCTGCCCAGTGGCCAACAGTCAACAGCCAACAGCCAACGGGTGCTGCCCCCCGTCGTCATCCAAGCCACCCGCGTCAGCGCCAGCAGCCCCATCCCGCACACCACTTTTTCGGCTGAAAAAATCGCCCAGCAGTATCACGCGCAGGACGTGCCGTACCTGCTGACCGGGGTGCCGTCGCTCGTCGAAACCTCCGATGCTGGCGCGGGTGTGGGCTACACCGGCTTGCGCATTCGGGGCAGCGACCCGACGCGGGTGAACGTGACGCTCAACGGCGTGCCGCTCAATGATGCCGAAAGTCAAGGGCTTTTTTGGGTGGATTTGCCCGATCTGGCGGCCTCGGCGGCAGAAATCCAAGTACAGCGCGGCGTAGGCACCAGCACCAACGGCGCAGGTTCGTTCGGGGCGACGGTCAATGTAGATTTGTCGAAAGTCGAGTCAGAGCCGTTTGCTCTCGTGACCAATTCCGTGGGTACTTTCGGCACCCGAAAGCACTCGGCTTACCTCGGTACAGGCCTGATAAACAACAGATTGGCCTTCTCAGGGCGCATCTCGCAAATCGTGTCAGACGGCTATGTGGACCGGGCCAGTGCCGACCTGAACTCGCTGCACCTCACCGGCACTTACCTCGACGACCGCCAATCCGTGCAGGCCCACCTGCTCTCCGGCCACGAGCGCACCTATCAAGCCTGGTACGGCCTCCCGGCGCAGTACCTCGACAACCCAGACCTGCGTACCTACAACCCCGCAGGTACCGAACGCGCTGATGCGCCACACCCTGACGAGGTGGACGACTACACCCAGCGGCACTTTCTACTGCACTACAAACGCCTCATTTCCAAAAACTTGAACCTCCAACTCAACGGCCACTACACACGCGGCTTAGGTTTTTACGAACAGTACAAAGCCGATGAGACAGCCTCTGACTACGGCTTGCCACAGTGGAGTGCGCGCGACTCTACATTCACAGAAAACGACCTCGTGCGCCGCCGCTGGCTCGACAACCACTTCTACGGCAGCACTTTTGCCCTGCGTTGGTCGCCCGAAATGCGCTGGTCGCCCCTATTCCTACTCGGCGGAGCGGCCAGCCGCTATGAGGGGCAGCATTTTGGCGAAATCGTGTGGGCCGAACGCTCCGAAGCCTTCGACAAGGACCACCGCTACTACGATAACGACGCGAAGAAGCGCGATGCTAACCTCTTTTTGAAAGTCGAAATGAACCCTCGGCGTGGCCTCATGGCCTTCGCCGATGTGCAGGTGCGCAGCGTGGGCTACCAGTTTTTGGGCTTCAACAACAACTTGGAAAATGTGGAGCAAACGGCTAACCTCCTGTTTTTTAACCCCAAACTCGGCGCGTCGTGGCTTTTTGCCAAAAAGTGGACGGCCAACACCTTCGTCGGCATCGCTCACCGAGAGCCTAACCGCGACGACTACACCCAAAGCACCCCCACCAGCCGCCCTCGCCCGGAGCAGATGCTGGATGTAGAAACCGGTCTGAAAACTGGCGGTGACGGCTGGCAGGCTTCCGCCAATTTTTTCTGGATGCAGTACCGCGACCAACTCGTGCTGGACGGGCGCATCAACGACGTGGGCGCGTACATCCGCACCAATGTGCCAGACAGCCGCCGCGCAGGGCTGGAATTGGAAGCCTCTGCCGACCTCGGCCTGTACCTCGCCGTAACGGGCAACGCCACGTTCAGCCAAAACAAAATCCCAGAGTTCCGCGAGTTCGTGGATGTGTGGGACGACGGTAGCCAGCAGCAGATCGTGCACCGAAACACGGACTTGGCTTTTTCTCCCAGCACCACCGCTCGCATCGAAGCGACGCTCCGGTTGATTGATGCAAAAGCCTCGTATGCGCCCTTCACGACTCAACTGCTAACCTTTTCTATTTCAGGAAAATACGTCGGCAAGCAGTATCTCGACAACACTTCCAGCGACCTGACCTCGCTGCCTGATTATTTCTTCTCCGACCTGCGGCTGAACTACGATTGGGCCAACGCGAAGGGCCAAAAACTTGGCCTCATCCTCTCGGTCAACAACCTGTTCGATGCCCGATATGCGGCCAATGGCTGGGCTTACCGCTACGTTTCGGCGGGCTACGATGCCCGGCTTGATGACCCGTACACGCGGCTGGAAGGCGGCGCGACCTACCATCAGGCGGGGTTTTTCCCGCAAGCGGGAAGGCACTGGATGGCGACGGTACGGGTGGGGTTTTAGGGGAATAACTTTCTGCGACCCTTCATTTGGCATTTGAGTTACTTCAATTTGCTATGTAAGTAAGAGATGATTTTCCCCAACAAAGTCTTTTTCTTAGATGCTTTCTTTTTCTTTTGACCTGTCCTGCTCCTTAATTTTTGGTGGAGTTTTACCACTTCGGGTGGCGCAAATTGCCTGATATGCATATTCTTATCTGTTGGGTTCATGTTAGGGTTGAATCTAAGGGGCTCTGGTAAATTTTCGATGGAATTCACTATGCAGGTTTTTAATGAGTTCCTCAAGAAATCCCAGCATTCCTTCTTGTTTGACCATTCCACAAGCGGTTTCAATCTGCCTCCTTTTTTGGGTGTCCACTCTATATGGCTAATCTGACTGCTTTGATAAGCACAATCTTCTATCAAAACATTCATGAGCATAACCCCCGATGATTCTCTTTTTGCCAATGCTCGAGGAATTTCAACATCTCGAATAAAGTCTGACTTCAAGAAATTATCGCTGACCATAAAAACAATCACATCTGCGTCATCCAAATTTTGATGGATTTCCTTCTGCCACTCCATTCCGGTTTGTATGCTATCATCCCACCAAAAATGAACTGGAAATTTTGTTTTAGAGTGGGTGATTGAAGACATCATTGTCTTGAACTTGACGAAGTAAGGCAGCAGAGTAGCCCTGTCATTTTTAGCATAAGAAATGAAAATGCGCACTTTTTTCATCTGAAAGTAATCCTGTGTTGTGGTGTAAATTATAGAATGATTTCTTTTCAGCAAGGTGTCCTGTGAAAAGTTGTTCATGGGGTGAAGGTATGTCAGCAAGCCCTCACCTCCTTACACACCTCCTCCACCTCCTCCACCGTATGCCCATACGAAATGGGCAGGCTCAGCGTGGTGCGGTGCATCTCCTCTGAAATCGGAAAACGCTGACCAGCAAACACTTGCCGGTACGCTTCCTGCTGATGGGGCGGCACAGGGTAGTGGATTTCTGTGCCGATGCCGGAGGCTGTGAGGTGGGCGCGTAGGCCGTCGCGGTCGGCGCAGCGGACGTTGAAAATGTGGTGGACATCCGTGTAGCCCGGCTGCTGCAGGGGCAGCGTAAGCGTGTCGGGCAGGAGCGCAAAGTAGCGTTCGGCGAGGGTGCGTTTGTGCGCGTTGATATGGTCGAGATGGGGGAGTTTGAGGAGCAGGAAGGCGGCTTGCAGTTCGTCCAAGCGAGAGTTGTAGCCGATGTAGCGGTTGTGGTATTTCTGCTCGGAACCGTAGTTGCGCAAAGCCCTGATTTTGTGGGCGATAGCGTCGTCATCGGTGGTGACAGCACCTGCATCGCCAAGTGCGCCGAGGTTTTTGGTGGGGTAAAAACTGAAGGCCCCTAGGTCGCCCCATGCACCCGCCTTTCGGTCTGAGAAAGATGCGCCGTGTGCCTGTGCGCAGTCTTCCACGATTTTCAGGTGGTGCCGCTGAGCGATTTCCCGAAGAGCCTCCATATCGCAGAGTTTGCCGTAGAGGTGTACGGGAAGTATGGCGCGGGTGCGCTCGGTGATGGCCGCTTCTACGCAACTGGGGTCAAGGTTGCAGGTGAGTGGGTCGGGTTCGGCCAGCACGGGACGTAGCCCGGCATTGAGGACGGCGAGTACGGTAGCGATGTAGGTGTTGGAGGGTACGATAACTTCGCTGCCGGGCGGGAACTCCCACACGCGCAGGGCGATGGTGAGCGCGTCCAATCCGTTAGCGACTCCGATGCAGTGCTGGGTGCCGCAGTAGGCGGCAAACTCGCGCTCAAACTGGACGGTTTTTTCTCCCAAAATGTACCAGCCCAGGTGCAGGAAGTCGCCGAAGGCGGCTTGCCAGGCGGCCTCGAAGGGGAGGTTGGATCGGCGGAGGTCTTCGTAAGGGAGCATTTTCAATTCTAATAGGACTTTCGCACAACCCCGGAGGGGTTGAACGTGAATTGCCCCGGATGCAATCCGGGGCTTATGAATGAATGCAAAAGCAACCCCGGAGGGGTTGAACTTAGGTTGATTT
>JAYSUY010000516.1:0-13205 GCA_043718855.1 Saprospiraceae bacterium
TACTGAGGTAGAACACGTTGCCGTAGCCGCCCGTGCAGAGCACCACCGCGTGGGCAGAGTGGCGCTCCAGTTCGCCCGTGAGCAGGTTGCGGGCGATGATGCCCCGGCACTGGCCTTCCACGACCACCGTATCGAGCATCTCGTGGCGGTTGTAAAGTTTAACGGTACCGAGAGACACCTGGCGGCTGAGGGCTTGGTACGCCCCGATGAGCAGCTGCTGCCCCGTCTGGCCGCGTGCGTAGAAGGTGCGCTCCACGAGTGTGCCGCCAAAGGAGCGGTTGTGCAGTAGGCCGCCGTACTCGCGGGCGAACGGCACGCCCTGCGCTACGCACTGGTCGATGATGAGGTTGCTGACCTCCGCCAAGCGGCGCACGTTGCCTTCGCGGGCGCGGTAGTCGCCGCCCTTGAGCGTGTCGTAGAAGAGGCGGTATACCGAGTCGCCGTCGTTGCGGTAATTTTTGGCGGCGTTGATGCCGCCCTGCGCGGCGATGGAGTGCGCCCGGCGCGGGCTGTCGTGGAAGGTAAAGCACTTCACATTGTAGCCCATCTCGCCGAGCGAAGCGGCGGCAGACGCGCCCGCCAAGCCGGAGCCGATAATGATGACATCTACCTTGCGCTTGTTGTTGGCGGCCACGAGGGATACATGGTCTTTGTAGCCTTGCCATTTCTCGGCGACAGGGCCGGAGGGGATTTTAGAATCAAGTGTTGCCATATCGAAAACGCGGATTTCGCAGTCCGCGAGTTTTTATTTTTTAGAAAAAAGATTGATGAGGGGTTGATGAGGTTGATGAGGTTGATGAGGGTTGATTATCAACCTCATAAACCCTTATCAACCCTCATCAACCTACAAAATACACCCACAGCGGGATCACCGCGAAGCCCAGCGGCACCCCGATGCTGTACACATACCCGACGGCCTTGATCAGCGGCGTGTAGCGGCGGTGCGCCAGCCCCAGCGTCTGGAACGACGACCAGAAGCCGTGCCACAGGTGGAAGGCGATGACCACCATGCACACCACATAGAACACGACGTAGGCCAAGTTGCTGAATGCCGCGTACACCGGCGTGTACAGGTCTTTGATGGGGTGTTCCGGGTAAGCCGGCACATCCACAGCCGGCAGGTTGCCGAAGTGCATCTGGAACCAGAACTGCCACATGTGCAGCAGGATGAACACGAAAATCACGATGCCGAACCAGGCCATATTGCGCGAGGAGCGCTCCTCCGGGCGGCTGTGCTGCACCGCGTAGCGCGTCGCACCGCGAGCCGCGCTGTTCTGCCGCCAGAGCATAATGCCCCGGAAAGCGTGGTACAGGATGAAGAAATAGTTGGTGTAGGAAATGATCGTGATCAGCGGGTTGTGGGTCATGAAGTAGGCGTAAGTGTTGAACGCTACGCCGTCGTCGTCTTTCAGCAGTTGCAGGTTGCCGAGCAGGTGTACGACCAAAAAAAGCATGAGGAACAGCCCGGTCAGCGACATGGTGACCTTCTGACCGATGGAGGAAGAGAGAAATTTGGCAAGCCAACCCATTCTGAGAGGAATGATGAGTGATGAGTGATGAGTGTGTGGGTTCTTAGGTATTGGTTTCAAATTTTGGAAGATGGCTTTGTCGTTTTTCTGGCTTTTCCGGTTCGAGAAATGGGGTCCATTTTCTGTAGCGCAGCTTCTAAAATGATTTTCGTTGATTTTCGCTTGGTTCTTATTGGCTGTTGCTTGGCCAGATTATTAAGGAGTTGCACCGTCTGCTCCTGCTGCTTCCGCAACAGTTGAATCTCATGGAGCATATTTGGTAGTACCTCTGAAATGTTGGGACTGCTCAGGCTGGCTTTGAGTTGAAGCGCATAAGGTTCATAGTGGGCAGCGTCAAAAAACGATTTTTCAGAAGACAGATACTCCACTGGCAAATAGTTCGTGGGTACCAATATGATCTGTTTGGGAGCAAGGGCGTTGTCCAAATCCAGCACATACACAAAGGCGTTGCTGGTCAGCAATTGGCGGAGTGATATGCGCCTGTGCAGAAAATGCCGCAGGTCATCCTCCGACACCTTCATTGCTATCCAGCGGTTGGACGTATCGTCGGCATCCGCCCATTTGTACAGGTAATGGTTCGTCGGGTTGTTTCGGTCGATGAAATGTGCCAGCAGGGAGCCTTCATGGTAGAGCAGGTCGCCCAGTTTAATGGGAGAAAAGTCTAACTGTTCGATTTTTGCACCAAGCAAGCTATCCATGATTGACAATTTTAGAGTGCGACAATGATGCTGAATGACACTTTAAAACGGCTTTCGGCAGCCGGGTGGAAACTGAAATGGCCTTTTTGATCCAAGTCTCCTTGAACACCATCCTCCTCTGTCAGGAGGCCAGATGCAATTTGATTACCCAAAGTTCGATAGGCTTTTGCCCCCAGAACCTCTTGAAGGGCTTCGAATCTGGCCTGCGCAGATTCCAGAGAAACGAACAGCGACAGCGACAAGGCTTTGCACTTTTCAACGTCGCCCGATGTCAGAAACCGTTTGGGGTTGCGATAGTATTGGGGCGTAAAGTTGTCCAAGTGGCGAATATCATTAAAAACCCAGCGATAAGCGGCCATTGAAACAGTCGAATAGTTGTTTGGCGGACACACAACTGCCAGATTCTCGAAATCGCTTTGATACTTGAACTGCATGGCGAACTTACATTTGGGATGACTTCTGGATCGCTGGGGAGGGGCTAAGGACGCGCAAAGAAAGAGAAGTTTGCTTGGACTTGGCCCAGCCAATCTCCGTTTTTGTCGGAACAAAACTACCGCGACGCAGCGGGCTGCCGAATGAGATTTTGAGGAAAAAGGGGCTACGCGCTTCTATTTAGAAGGGATAAAAGTTTTCCAACCTGCGAAACGGGCAGAGCGCGTACTTTTAGCAATACCGCTCAACGGCAGGTTTCGTTGCTCGACAAATGCGCCGCGATGAGGGAAAGCCGCTGCCCAGCAGACTCCAATGCGAAGGACCACCGCCCCATGCAGAGCAGTTGCCATTTTTGTTTCAAATTTGACCCGAACAAAATTGCCTACACCATGCGCCTACACCTTGCTGCCCTCCTGCTCCTCTCGATCTTCATTTTGCCCGCTTTGCCCGCTGTAGCGCAATTGCCCAAACCGCCTTCGCCGGAGGCTGCGGCGGGTGAAAACCCGAAGGCGGCTCAAACTTCAAACTTCAAACTTCAAACCTCAAACCCCCTAAACTTTGTCAATCCCTTCATCGGCACCGGCGGCCACGGCCACACCTACCCCGGTGCCACCGCGCCTTTTGGCATGGTGCAACTCAGTCCCGATACCCGCATTGACCAGATGGACTGGGATGGATGTTCTGGCTATCACTACTCAGATTCAACGATTTACGGTTTCTCGCACACCCACCTGAGCGGCACTGGAGTGTCCGACTACTGCGATATTTTGTTCATGCCCTTCACTGGCGGCGTGCGCCTGGAGCCGAGCGAGTACGCCTCGCCGTTTCAGAAAAAAAACGAACGCGCCGAGGCGGGCTACTACTCCGTCACGCTCGACCGTGACCGCATCCGCTGCGAACTGACGGCCTCTGAGCGTGTCGGCCTGCACCGCTACACTTTCCCGCTCAACCGCCTAAAGGGCAGCATCCTGATTGACCTGCGCCACCGCGATGAGGTGCTGGATGCGCACATGGAGGTCATCAACGACCACGAAATCGCGGGCTACCGCATCTCCAAATCTTGGGCGAAAGAGCAGCACGTTTATTTCGTAGCCCGTTTTTCCAAGCCCTTCGGCAGCAGCATTGTGCTCGATCTGAGCAAAAATCCGTTCGAGGCGCTGCCCTCCGTGACCAGCAAGGCCATCGCTGGAGTCCTCAATTTTGGGTTTGACAGCGGTGAGCCGATCACCGTCGCGGTCGGCATTTCCGGTACCAGCATCGAAGGGGCGCGGCACAACTTGGAGGCGGAGTGTGCAAGTGTTGATTTTGAAAAAACAAAGGCCGCCACCCAAGCCAAGTGGCAGCAGCAACTTTCCAAAATTGAGGTGGAAGGCTTGACCGCCGATTCATCCGCCGAAGCCTTGGCGAAGGCGGACGACCAAAAAACAATTTTTTACACCGCGCTTTACCACACGATGGTGGCACCCAATCTGTGGAGCGATGTGGACGGGCAGTATCGGGGGCGGGACAATCAACTCCACTCCCTCCCCGCTGGGGAGGGCCGGGGTGGGGTTTACACCGTCTTTTCCCTCTGGGACACCCACCGCGCCCTGCATCCGCTGCTCACGCTGCTGGAGCCAGAGCGCACAAGCGATTTCATCAACACTTTCTTGCTGCAATACCAGCAGGGCGGCCTCCTGCCGGTGTGGGAACTGGCGGCCAACGAGACCGACTGCATGATCGGCAATCACGCCATCCCGGTCATCGTGGATGCGTACGCGAAGGGCATACACGGTTTTGATGAAAAACTGGCCCTCGAAGCCATGCTGAAAAGCGCGAACAGCGACCGCTACGGGCTAAAATGGTACCGCGAGTTAGGCTACGTCCCGGCAGACAAGGAGCCGGAGTCGGTGTCGAAAACTTTGGAGTATGCTTATGACGACTGGTGTATCGGGCTGATGGCGCGAATGCTGGACAAGCAGGAGGTGTACCGAACATTTGAGCGCCGAGGTCAGTCTTACCTCAACCTGTTCGACCCCTCCACTGGGTTTTTTAGGGCGAAAAAGAACGGCCTCTGGCACGAGCCGTTCGATCCATACGAGGTGAATTTCAACTACACGGAGGCGAATGCTTGGCAGTACCGGTACTCCGCACATCATGACCCCTTGATGGGCACGATACGATTGATGGGCGGGCTGGATGGTTTTGAAGATCAATTGGATAGCCTTTTTTCGGCCCGCACCAAAACCACCGGGCGCGATCAAGCCGATATCACCGGGCAGATTGGACAGTATGTGCATGGCAACGAGCCAAGCCACCACATTGCCTACCTCTACAGTCACACCAAACACCCGTCAAAAACCCAGCAGCGCGTTCGCCAGATCATGGATACTCAGTACGCCAACGCGCCCGACGGACTGAGCGGCAACGAAGATTGCGGGCAGATGTCGGCTTGGCTTGTGTGGTCAGCGATGGGGATGTACCCTGCACTGCCTTGTGCCACCTACTACTGGAAAGGCACCCCTTGGTTTGAAAAAATTACGTTGCATTTAGACGGCGGCAAGGATTGCCAGATCAACGCTCCGGGAGTCTCGGCTCAGCGGTACTACACCCAATCGTTCAAGATGAACGGGGAGGAATCGAACGGCCCTTTCACGGGTGTGCCCCACGAGTTGGTGAAGGCTGGCGTTCGTTTGGATTGGACGATGGGGCCTCAGCCCAATGATCCGCCATCCAAAACCATAGACGAGATAGGAGAGACCCTACACAACTTGAATTTCCTCGGCACGGCTGTACCCTTTGTCTCCAAGGGAAGCCGTAGTTTTCGTGGAAAACAAACCATCGAACTGGGCAGCCTTGATCCAGAGGCCGAAATCTTCTACACCCTCGACGGCACGGAACCGAGCGAACGAAGCACTCGCTACACTGGCGGTTTTGTGTTGAAAAATACGGCTGAAGTCATGTTTTTTTCTCGCGGATACTCTCGTCGAGGCACTCGACAAAGCCCCACCGCCACCGCCAACTTCTACAAAATACCCGACAACCTCCGCCCCCACCGCTACAACTCCCGCTACTCGCCGCAGTACACCGCCGGGGGCGACGCGGGGCTGGTAGATGGCATCCGGGGCGGCTCGGATTTTCGCACAGGCGACTGGCAGGGCTTCGAGGGGCAAAACTTGGACTTAGTGATTGATTTGGGCAAATCACAGAAAATCAACCGTTTGAGTGCTGGTTTTTTCCAAGACGAGAACGCCTGGATTTTCTTCCCCACCAAGGTGCAGTTCGAGATTTCAGACGACGGGGAGCATTTCACTCCAGTCGGGGAAGTGTCCATCAACGTTTCGCCGGAGACGAAAGGCAGTTTGCAGCGGGATTTTACCCTCGATTTAAAAGAAAAAAAGGGTCGCTACGTCCGCGTGGTGGGCGTGTCGCTTGGCAAGTGTCCGGCGGGACACAAGGGCGCGGGCTATGCGTGCTGGGTGTTCGCCGATGAGGTGGGGGTAAAGTGAGGGGGGACTACTGCGCATAACAACAATGGGACACGGATCGAACGGATTGAACAGATAAAAACAGATTTAGAAAAATCCGTCTCGATCCGTTAAATCCGTTCGATCCGTGTCCCATTCTTGTCACGGCATATGACCCAATCACTGCCGCACCAGCCGCCGCGTCGTTACCACGCTACCCACCATCAGCCGCACGAAGTACAGGCCAGCGGGCTGTGCGCTCAAATCCAAGTTTTCGCGCAGTGAAGTAACGTTGGCAAATTGGAACTCCGCAACAGACCGCCCCAGCAAATCCAATACCAGCACCTGACCGTCAGTCGCTTGCGCAAATTCGGCTTGCAGCAGCGCAGAGCCGTTGGTCGGGTTGGGCTGCAAAGTCAAGGCCGTCAAACCTGCGATGTCGCGGGTGGCCGACACACCGATGCTCACCAGCAGCGTATCCGAGCAGCCCCGCGAATCCGTCACCGACACCACATACTCGCCCAGTGCCAAACCGCCCAGCGTGGGGTTGGTCGTGGTCGTGTCGTTGCTCCAGGCGAAGGAGTAGGGCGGGTTGCCAATGCCGACGTTGATGGTCGCGCTGCCGTTGTTTTGGCCCGCCGATGCGCCCTTCGTAGTCGCCGAAAGCAGCATGCTGGCGGCGCAGGAGCGCAGGTTCACGTTGTCGAGGTCGAAGAAGAAATTGCCCGCACCCCAAGCGCCCTTGAAGCGGACGAAGATGGCTTGGCCCGCGTAAGCACTGAGGTTCACGTTGACCGTGCGCAGGTTGAGCGAAGGCAAGTGGTTGAAATTGTTGATGGTATACAGCGTCTGGTAAGTGTCGCCGCAGTCGCCCGAAACCTGCACTTCGATCTTGCTGCCGTTGAGCAGCACGGTGGCCAGTGTGCCATCGGGGCTGACCAAGCGGTAGTCGAATCGCAGCGAATCGCCCGTAGCGATGTAGCCGTAGCGCGGCAGATCGGTCTCGAAACTGGAGTTGAACGCGGCCATTTGCACAGCCAGCACGTTGCTCCCGTTGTTGTGGCCATTAGTGACAAAGCCCTCGGTGGCCCATTTGGCCGGGATGTCGGTGCTTCCCTCAAAATTTTCCTGAAACGGTACAGGCAGCGGGCGGTGGTCGATGGTGTAGGTCACGGTGTCGTTCGAGCGGTTTTGCTCGCCCGCCAGCAGCATCCAGCATTTTACCTGAATGAGTTTGTCACGGCTATCGAAAGTGGCGGCGAAACTGTACTCGGTCTGTTTTTCAGCGGCCAGCGTGGTGGTCACGGTTTCCACCACAGGTGCGCTGCCGTTGACGGAGTAGGCCATCTGGTAGGTTTTCAGGGTGTCGGTACCGAAGTTAGCGAACGCTATTTTCACCACATCTTTTTCCAGACCGCAAGCACCTGCGTCGCCCTCGGTGGTGAGGTCGAGCGCAGCGAGGTCGCGGGCCTTGGACACCAAAATCTGGATGTCGTCGAGTGCCAAGCCGCTGTACAGCGCGAAGCCGTCGGAGTCCAAGCGGAAGCGGAAATGCACCTCGTTTTTGCCCTTCATGTCGACCAGTTTCAGGCGAGAGAGTTGCCAGCCGTCGCTGTTGCTGCTCCACACATCGCCGAGGTTGTACTCGGTGTTGGTCTCGTTGTACCAGTTGATGCCCTCTCCAATTTTGCCCAATTTCACCCAAACCTTGTTGTCGAACGAGTATTCGAGCGCGGCACCATCGAACTCCGGCTCCAAGTCGTGGCTGAAGCGGAACTGGATGGCTGGGTCACCAGTGGCCTCCGAAAAATCGAAGCAAGGCGAGTTGAGGTAGGACTTTTCGTTCAAATTGTACGGCGTGGAAAGTCCTGTTGCCCAGGCGTTTACGCCGCTGTATGCCCCGTCCAACCCAAACTCATCGGGCGTTCCAAACTCCCAAGAGGCGTTTTTGCTGCTGGTATCCACGCTCCAGCCGCCGTCCCATTTTTCAAAATTTTGGAAGTAATCGGGCTGCAAGCGGTTGTTGACGTAGTAAAAAAGTGTGTCGTTCGTGGTGTCTTCATCGCCACCCAGTTCGGTGAAAGCGGCGATCTCGTATTCGCCCGGCTGGTCGAAGTTGTATTGCAAATCAAACTCGATGATGTCGCTGCTGTCCTTGCCCAGCACCCCGGTGTAGAGGCCATCCTGCGGTTGCATCACGCCCGCGTCCTCGCCGTTCACATTGAAGCGGAAGGGTACGAGCGAGAGCGGATTTGCGCCGTAGTTGCTCATGCGCACGATGACTTTGCTGAGGCCGATTTCGCACGCGCCTTGCGGCGTGGTGACGGCGCTGATGCCCACATCGTTGGAGTAGTAGGTGAGAAAATTCAGCGGCCCCACCGCTCCGCTCACCTTCGTGGCATCGCAGCGTTGCACGACGTAGGCATCGTAGGCGGTTTTTTTCTGCAAACCCAGCACCGTCGCTTTCGGGGTGAGCGCGGTGAGCGTGTCGCTGTTGGCACTGCCGAGCGTGAATCCCGCAGGGCCGTAAATCACGAGCCAATCCTGCACCGTACCCTCGCCGCCCTGTTGCCAGCGGAGTTTCACGCGGGTGTCGTACACATTCTCGATGTAGGCGTTGCGCGGCTTGCGGCAGTCGGAGCAGGCTACCGTTCCGCTGAACAGTTGGCCCGGAAGCAGCGGTGTGGCAGAGGCAAACACCGTGTCGCCGAGGTTGTCGTAGAGTACGAAGGAAACATCCTGCGAGAAAGTACCGGCTGCCCAAGTCAGCGACAGCGACGCGCTATCGGGTACGTTGAAGTACACAGTGTCAGACTTTCCTGCGCTGAGGCTGAGGCTGTTAGGTTGTCCAGCGACGGTAATGGTGACTTTGCCGCCGCCCCAGCCATCGCCGAAACTGTCAAACATGGCGAGGGAGTACTGGCAAGTCTGCTGAGCCTGAGCGGAGGGCAGCAGGGAGAGGGCAAGGGCGAGGGAGAGGAAAAAACGAAGCATAATTTTTTTCTGAAAAATATGGTGGGTGAAGCGGCCCCCCGCCTCCGCATCAACCCCACCCCCGGCCCCTCCCCTGAAAAGGAGGGGTGAAGCGACGTGTTCCGAGCCTCGGTGTAGGCCGCTTCACCCCTCCTTTTCAGGGGAGGGGCCGGGGGTGGGGTTGTAACGACGTACGAAGGAAACAGACCGCTGGCCGAAAGTTCAAGTTTTTTTGGAAAGTAGAATGCCAAACGGATTGATGAAGAGCGGCCCTCCTTCGCGCTCGCCCCAGGCGAGACTACGGCGGGTAAAAATACGAAACTCGGCAAGCAGCCTATTTTTTCAAAATCGCCTCCATGTCCACCAGCAATTTTTTGCCTTCTTTGGAGAATTTAGAGGTCATCGCTGGGTTTCGGCGGCCCGCCATGATGAAGGAGAAATTGTCGGCCAGCACCTCGTCGGGGTGGATGATGTAGCCGGTGTTGTCGCGGATTTGCCGAAAAAAATCGGGCAGTTTGTCCATGCTCAGGGTGCTGGTGAAGCCGTCATCCTGGGTTTTTACCAACCAAGTGCCGTCGGGCTGGGCCACGATTTGGTACAGGTTGAACTCGACGTAACTGAAAAATGCGTCCTGCCCCGGCTGGTTGCCCACCACTTTGGAAAAAAGGATGGGTACTGCATCTACGCGGCTGCCGTCGTCCATCGCCAGCGATATTTTTTGCGCAAAATCCACGCCGTCAGGGTTGTACAGCACACGAGCGGCCAGTTCGTCGGGCAGCCGCAGCTGGTCCAGACCGATGCCCTCGAAGCCGATGAGCCGGTAGAGTTCGGCACTTTTGGCTGGCTGTAGCCGCGACACGACATGAAAAACTTCGTGGAACATGGTGGTGGTGAAGGGGTTGGTTTTCTTTGACTCCAACTCGTTGGCTGGTACCACGATATCCTTTTCGCGGGTGTACCACACTCCGTCGCCGTAGTGTGTGCCCTTCGTTTTGATGAGGCGCAGCGTATCGGGGAACAGCCCCGGCGACACCTCCTGGCAGGTTTTGAACACCCGTTCGAGTACATCCTCCATGAATTTGGATTCCTTGTGGTCAAAATTCGACACGTCATTTTTTAGAAACTCGATGTACAGAGGCAGCAGCCCGACGCGGTCGTCGCCTTCTTCCAGCGGCCGGCGCATCTGAATGGACATTTCGGAGGCCGTCACCAAATCAAAATAGCGGTCGTAGCGGTCGGTCGTGATGGCTTGCGCCGCCTGCGTGCTGTCGAGCAGCAGGGCGATGTGCTTGCCATCCAGCCGTACTTCGCGCACAGGAGGTTGGGCTTGGCCGCAGGAGAAAACGAACAGGAGCGGGAGGACAGCAGAAAAATATTTCATCAAAAAATGGACAAGTGAAATGATGTTCGGAAAGGCGACAAAAGTAGATCGTTTTAAAAACTTCCCCCACCCACGCAGCAAAAAACGCCCCCGCCGTACCATACCCTCAGTATCGCCTGACAAAAGCCAACAGCCAACCTTTTAGCACATGGACGAAACCCTCCAACCCATCCTTGCAGGCTGCCGACGGGGCGACGCACTGGCCCAGCGCCGCCTCTTCGACCGCTTCAAAAATCCGCTCTTCGCCGTCTGTCTCCGCTATGCTCGCGATCGACCGGAGGCTCAGGATATGCTGCAAGATGCATTTTTGGTCATTTTTCGAGACCTCGGCCAGTACCGGGGCGATGGCCCGCTCGATGCTTGGCTGCGCCGCGTCACCGTCCGCTCCGCCCTGCAAAATCTGCGGCGCAAAAATCCGCTGCGCTTCGCCGAGGACTTCGATACGCTGCCACCCGACCACTGCGACCCCTACCTGCCCGACGAAGAAATGAACAGCGAAGCCATCCTCCGCATGGTGCAGCAGCTGCCGCCAGGCTACCGCACCGTGTTCAACCTCCGCTGCATGGAAGCCTTTTCGTACCCCGAAATCGCCGCCGAACTCCGCATCGCCGAGAGCAGTGTGCGCTCTCAGTACGCCCGCGCCTGCCAACAACTGCGCGAGATGGTGGAAAGAATGCTCTTGGCAGTTTGAAATTCAGGAAGGTTTGAAGTTTGAAGTTCGAGAGTTTGAAGTTGACATCGGCATGGCGGGAACACCGGATGCTTGGATAACTTCAAACTCTCGAACTTCAAACTTCAAACTTCAAACTTCAAAGTACCCCAAGCCCGAAGCCCAACTTCAAACTCTCGAACTTCGAACTTCAAACTTTAGAATTTTTTTATGGAAAATAAGCCTTACACCGACAAGGACCTCGAGCACTTCGTCCGCCAAGAACTGCTAAAAAACCAAGACACGCCCGACGAGTTGGTGTGGGAAAACATCGCCGCCAAACAGGGAGGACTGAACCGCTGGCTGCGGCTGCGGCACTACGGACTGCGCCTATTTCCGGCAGTCGCCGTGTTGACGCTGGTCGGCTTGGGCTGGTGGTGGCACACCTCTGGCAGTACACGGGAGCAAGGAGGCGGCGACAGCCAAGCCTTGCCACAACAGATTGACCAACAGGCTGCTCCGCAGCCGCAGGCAACTTTGCCAGAGCATTTTTTACCCAAAAAACCGCAGCACGAGGCTAGCTCCGAGGAGCCGGTACAGGTGAACCGCAGCGCGTATCGCCAGCGGCTGAAAAATATCCCAGCCACCACCCTGCGATTCGCTGCCGAGGACGGATTTCGCTACGAAAACCCCGCTACCGGCACCAAAGTCCACATCCCCGCCAATGCCCTCGTCCGTGCCGATGGCAGCCCCGTGAGCGGCGAGGTGGAGTTTGAACTTCGGGAATACCGCAACATGGCCGAGTTCGTAGCCTCCGGCATCCCGATGCACTACGCCGACGAGCGCGGGCCGTTTTTTTTCAACTCTGGCGGGATGTTCGATGTGCGCGTGAACCAGCGCGGCGAGCCACTTTCGCTCGTACCCGGCCAAGCCTGTGACGTGCGTTTCCGCTCCACCCACGCCCTCACCCAGCCCAGCCTGTTTTATTTTGATGAAAATGCCAACACCTGGGGCTACCAGCCAGACCCAGCATTTTCCTCGGCTCTCTCAACTATTCCAGCGGCTTCACCCCCTCACCCCTCCCCCCTCGCCCTCCCCCCCATCGTCACCGAAGCCATCGTCGTGCGCGACAACCTCGGCCTGCCCCAGCAGCAATGCGCACCCCCGCCTGAGCCGCTGCCCGCCAATGCCGACGCAGCGGCGTATGTGAAAAGCGCGGTGCGCACCGGTCACGACCTGGCTTTCGGGAAAACCGCCATACCGCCTTGGTTCCGCAAAAACCCGCACTTCAGCACCCAGCAATTCCTCAACGGTATGGAGCGCAGCCTCGTCCGGCTGGTGCGCCACCGCGACTCGCGGGAGAATTTTTTCCCCGAAGACCGCAACGGCCTGTTCACCGAACTGCAAGCCTTCAAGGACTGCTACTTCATCTGCTCTGACTCGCTCAACCGCAAGTCGTTCACCGAGGCCGACATCCAAGCCTACTGGGAGCGCGTCTCCGTGACGCAGCAGCAAGGCTCCATGTGCTACGTTTCTTTTTTCGGGAAACAGGGACTTCTGCAATTTTACGCCACGCTCGTGGGCAGCACGGGCAACGACGATTTTGACGCTGACCGCGTGATGGCCGAGTACCGCCGCTTGCAGGAAAAACGGCGCGACGATTTTGAAAATCAATTGAATGCATGGCGGCGGTTCTTGGCCGTCGCCCCCGCTTTCCAGACCGCCGAGGAGTGGTGCATGGAGCCGCCGGAGTGGTTCGACTACTTCGATGCCAACCTCCCACTGATGCGCAAACGCTACGCCGGGCTGCTGGAAAAAGGCTTGGCCGACAACGATGCACAGGCCCTGAAAACTTGGAAGGAATGGCGCAACCGCGTATTGGAGGGCAATTTTAAGGCACTCGACAACCGCAAAAAGCCGCGCGCGGGGCTGGAGTACGCCCTCCGCGTCACCAACTTCGGGCTGCACAACTGCGACCAGATTTTCCAGATCAGCAACAGCCCACAGTACCTGCTGGCCGCTTACCAGACCCCCGACGGCCAGCGCGTGGTGCCCACTTCGGTGAGCGTGATGGACCGCCAGACCCGGATGTTTTTC
>JAYSUY010000517.1:0-4476 GCA_043718855.1 Saprospiraceae bacterium
CAGTATCTTGGTTTTCTATTTTTCCCATTCCCCAAAATCACACACCACGTTATCACTCATCACTCACAATTCATCGTTACAGAAAGATGTCAGTAAAAATATCTGTCGCCGATATTCAGAAACTCCGTGAGCTCACCGGCGCGGGCATGATGGACTGCAAAAAAGCCCTCGAAGAGTCGGAAGGCTCCTACGAAGACGCACAAGATTGGCTCCGCAAAAAAGGCATCGCCAAAGCCGTCAAGCGCGAAGACCGCGAGGCCAGCGAAGGCGTGGTGGTGGCCAAAACTAACGCCAACCAAACACGGGGCGTGGTACTGGCCCTCAACTGTGAAACCGACTTCTCGGCCCGCAACGACAAGTTCATCGCCATGACCAATCGCATGGCCGATGTCGCGCTCGAAAATTTCCCCGAAACCCTGGAGCAACTGCTGGCCTTGCCTTACGAAGGCAGCGTCACCATCGCTGAAAAAGTGGGGGAGCAGAACGGCATCATCGGCGAGAAAATCGAACTCAGCCGCTACGAGCCGCTCACTGGCGCACAACTCTTAACCTACAATCACTCGAACAACAAGCGCTCGGTGCTGGTGGCCCTCAACAAGCGCGAAAATGAGTTTGAGCAAGCAGGCCGCGACGTGGCCATGCAGATCGCAGCCATGAATCCAGTGTCGGTCAGCAAAGACGATGTGGATCCGAAAATGATCGAAAAAGAGATCGAAATCGGCAAAGAACTGGCTCGCAACGAAGGCAAGGCAGAAGAAATGCTCGAAAAAATCGCGATGGGCCGCCTCAACAAATTCTTCCAAGACAGCACCCTGCTCAGCCAGAAGTTTGTGAAAAACAACGACATGACGGTGGACCAGTACCTGAAATCGTTGGACAAAGAATTGACCGTGACGGGCTTCCGCCACGTTTCACTCTAAATCAAAACGGCTTCTCGCTCCATACCGACGGGAACAACGGCTACAGTTCGTTGTTCCCGTTTTCATGTATAGCGGACTTTCCAGTCCGTTCTGAAGCACCTCATGTATAGCGGACTTTCCAGTCCGCTCTAACGCGACCACCTTACACACGGGCAGACTGGAAAGTCCGCTCTGAAGCGGCCACTTTACACACATGGGCGGACTGGAAAGTCCGCCAAACTTTACAGCAATGGATTTCCACAAACTGACCGTTCGCAGCATCATTCCAGAGACTGCCGACGCTTCCACACTCGAATTTGAGATACCCGAAGAACTGCAAGACCAGTTTGAGTACACTCAGGGTCAATACGTTAGCATTCGCTGGCGCACTGCTGGCCGCGAGTTGCGACGCAGTTACTCCATGTCGTCCAGCCCCGTGGAGAAACGCTTGGCCGTAACGGTGAAAAAAGTGCCCGGCGGCCAGATGTCTACCTACCTCCACGACGAGGTGAAAGTCGGCGATGCGCTCTACGTTGCCCGCCCAGACGGCCGTTTTTTCAACAAACTCAACCCCGAAAAACGCCGCACCTACTACCTGTTCGCAGCGGGTAGCGGCATCACCCCGCTGCTCTCCATCCTGCGCACGGTGCTCGAATCGGAGCCGATGAGCGCGATTTTCCTGCTCTACGGCAGCCGCGACGAGGAGAGCATCATCTTCCGCGACGAACTGGATCGCCTCTCGGTGCGCTACACCGGCCAACTCCATGTGGAGCATGTGCTCAGCCAACCCAAGCGCACGAGCGGCAGCGGCGGGCTGTTTGGCCTATTCAAAAAAAGCAGCATCAATTGGCAGGGCAAAACTGGGCGCATCGACCGCCCAATGGTGACTGAATATTTAGACGACAATATGCCGCACGGCCCCGAATCGGACTGCATCTACTTCGTGTGTGGCCCCGGCGATATGGCCGATATGGTGAAGGCTTTGATACTCGGTCGCGGTATGGAGGCCAAGCAAATCCACACTGAACATTTTGTCAACTCCACCCACACCCCTGGCGAGATCGCGCCCAGCGACTCGGCTGGCGGCGGCAAGCGCGTGGTGGTACACCTCAAAGGCCAGCGCATCGAAATACCCGTGCCAGACGGTGCTACCATCCTCGATGTACTGGTGAAGGCCAAATACGACCCGCCCTACTCCTGCACCGCCGGGGCTTGCTCCACCTGCATGGCAAAAATCATCAGCGGGAAAGTGGCGATGGACGCTTGCTACGCCCTCGACGACGACGAGGTAAAAGCGGGCTACATCCTCACCTGCCAATCGAAGTTGGAAAGTGAGGTGGTGGAGATTAGTTACGATATGTGAGGGGGAAGAGGCTCCTTTTTGATCTGTTCTTTCAAAGCCTCAATGACTGCATCCTTGGCAGCAATGACCTCATTTTTTGCAGCAATGACGGCATCTTTTGCGGCAATGAGTGCTGGGTCACCATTATGCACCAGATATTGATTTCCGTTGCCCCCATGCTGGGTTTCCACATGAGCGTTCATAGTAACTGTATCTTCTTTCAGGAAATAATCTTTGGGGTATTTGAGTGCTTGCGCAAACCTCTCCATTTGTTCCTCTGAGGCCGGCCGCAGACCTGACAATATCTTGCTTATGACCGTAGTGCCTACTCCGGTCATTTTGCTGAGTTCAGTTTGCGATAGACCATGTGCTTGGAGAGCCGCGTACAGTTTGGTTCCGATGTATTTTTTCATGTCTTGCGAATTTCGTGCTGCAAAAGTGATCAAATCTTGCTGAATCATTGCCTGTTACTTGACGATTTTATGCTGACTTGTTGCGCTTTGCTAAAAAATTAGCGGCAAACCTTTGCTCCATCAAAATCACCCAGAAGGGGCTCCCCGCTTCTTCGCATTTCAAAACTTTTCAGCATGAAAAACACATCCTTCCCCGCTTGGGGCTTGAAGGCCATTGCCATCGCCCTACTGTACCTCTTCTCCTTGTCGGAGGCCAAAGCGCAAGTGCCGTTCATTCAGGCACTTGACCCGGCCTCGGTGGTGATGAACACTGTCGAGGCGGCCAAGTTCGCCCAAATCCAGAGCCAAACAAATGTCGCAGGCGTGTCGCACATCGCCCTGAACCCCATCCAAAACTACTTGCAGGGCATTAACCTGACGGTGCAGTTGCCCGAAGGCGGCGGGAGCCTGACGTTCATTTCCGATTACGTCATGTCACTCCCCAATGCCAACGGCGAGTATCACTGGGTAGGCGCGAATGCCAACGGAAGCACCTTCCGCATCGGCAAGTACGGCACGGAGTATCTCGGCAACCTGTACGTGGCAGCCAGTACCACGCACTACGCGATCATGAACCTGTCGGCGAGCAAACTCATCTTGGTCAAGTATGTGCCGGGTGCTTTTGAAAGCCCGAACGAGTGTACCACCCCAGCCACCGCAGACGAAGACACCGATGACGCGGTAGGCGACAGGGCCAGCTGCAACACCAACACCATCAGGGTGCTGGTGCTGTTCACGACTGCAAGTACTACTGCTGCTTCCGGTCTCAATCCGCTCACAGTAGGCCCTGCCGTTGTCGCCGAGTTGAACGCCACCACAGTAGCCAGCGGGCTGGTGGCCGCTGACATCCGGTTTGCTTTGGCCGGGGTTGCTTTGCTTCCGGGATTTGCCGAATCCCCAAGTATCGATGTTGACGTGATGCTTTTGCGAAACAACGCGACAGCGATAGCCATGCGAAATACCGCAGCCGCCGATTTGGTCTTGCTGTTGGCGGACGACGTGTATCTGCCGACCTTTGGCAGCTCTTGGGGCATAACGGTCAGTAGTGAATCTGCATTTTCCATAGCCAGCATCACCCCTGCGGCAACAAGGTTTACCGGTTCGCATGAGGTAGGGCACCTGATTGGCACCCGGCACCAGCGCTGCTCCGCTTGCGCTGTGCCTGGCTGTGACGATGCCACCAATGCACACGGCTATCAAATGGGCACGAGTTTCAGCACAATCATGCGGCAAGGGGCTTGTACTGGGACAAGGGTAGGAAGGTGGTCGAATCCAGAAGCCCCCCACTTTATGGGCTTCATCACGGGCAACGCGCTCAACAACAACGCGAAAAAATTAAAAGACCGGGCTGGCAAGGTGTCCTGTTTCCGGGGAACGCTTCCCGGGGCTTCTTATGAGGTGACGCTCATTACTTCAACGTACATTTGCGACGGGGTGGATGAACTCAACATGACGGCTGCGATCAGTGGATTCGCTTCGCCAGCATCCATCATCTGGGACGTAAGCAATGATGGGATCAGCGGGTGGCAAGCCTTCAACTGCACAGGTGGTCTTCAATGCACGGGTACTGGCCTGTTCAATCGCCCAGACGTGTTTTTTGTCCGCGTGACGGTTTGCGACGCTCAAGGCAACTGCGCTTCGGATATGCGGAAAGTTAGAAAACTGCTGTGTTGGGGCGGAGGTGGAGAAGACAGAAGCGCACCAGCACCGGTTTCGTCACCCATCGAACCCATGGTTTTCCCCAATCCGGCAGAAAATCAGCTCATCGTCACCGGGCTTGAAC
>JAYSUY010000518.1:0-1654 GCA_043718855.1 Saprospiraceae bacterium
CGCCGCCCGCCGCCCGTCGGCCCGCACATACTCCCACACGTACACGCCCGCCGACACGCCGCCCACCGGCCAGCGCAGCACCGGCTCGCCCGGCTGGAAAGCCCGCTCCCACAGCAGGCGGCCCGCCAGATCGGACACGCGCAGCCGCCCGCCCTGACCCGCCCAGTGGCCCAACTGCTCGAAGGTGGCTTCGTGGTCAGCGGGGTTGGGGTACACGTCCAAGCCTGCTGGCTCTTGCGGCACGGAGGGCAATGCAGACATGGTGCTGTCGCAGGGCGTGGAAGTAGGGCCGAGGCGGTAGTTGGCAAAATTGAGCAAACGGAAGTCTGTGAGCGCGGGCAGCACCAAACCGCGCTGCTCCACGTTGCAGGCCAAGCCCGGCTCGTCGGGGCTGTGGATGACATGGAGGATGTTGTTGCTGTTGGTCGAGACGGCGTAAATCTTGCCATCAGGCCCCCGCTGGGCCTGAAAAAAACGGGCAGGGAAAGGAGCCACTCCACCGTCGTAAGTCGCTACCGTCTGGCGGGTAGCAAAAACGTCGGCGGCTTGCAGGTCGAACTGCGACACATAATTGCCCGCCAGCAGGTACAGGTAGCGGCTGTTGGGGGAGGTGACCACGCCGCCCCAGCCGGAATAGGTGGAGTCGTAGGGCAAAAACTTCGCGCTGGACAAAGTGCCATCGCAGCGGTTGAAATCCAGCATGGTCAGCCCAGCATGATTATTCTTGAAAAATTTGCTGCCATCGGCAGAAAAAGCGGCTTGGGTGCAACAGTTGCCGGTGTTGAGGTCACTCCCTAAGTTTTGGATTCCTTTGTACTCAATGCCTTGAGGCGTGAGCAAGGTAATGTGGTATCCATTTTTGTTTACCTGCGGCACCATGATCCACCAGTCTTGCCCGTTGGCATGGCGGGTAGCAGAAAGGTACTTGTCCAAAAAAAGGGAGTCAGACAAAATGACATTGTTTTTGGTGATGACCTCACCCTTCCCTCCATCTCCAGAGGCATCAATGACCGTGTACAGCAGATTCATGGGGAGGTATTGTTTGTCGTCGCTTCTGATGTGCAGCAGATAAAACAAAGAATCGCTCCCCGGCATGGGAAGGAAAAGACTGCCTTGCCATAAGGGGTATGTACCTGGACAATAAAAGAAAGAGGTTTTGCCCGGATTCAGTGAGTCTCCATTCAGCATTTTTTCAAGGTTGCGATTCCACACGCTACAACCTTGTGTGTAGGCTAAAAATCGCCCTTTTCGGTCGCTGATACACGCAGCAGGGCTATCAGATTTAAAGCCTGTGTAAAGGATTGTAGGAGGCAAAGAGTCGAAGTTCATGATCATCCCACCGCCACTTATTCCATTGGGGTCGGTTGCTTTTTTGCCGTATCCCAATGTCCAGTTGTTGTCGTATCTGGCTTGTGCATCAAGGTTTTCAAAAAGGAGAATGAGTATAACGAGAGAGAGTAAGTACCTCATGAGTAGGCGTAGATATACACCGCTGCTGACGGCAACCCATCAAGGGTCGCCGCCAGCAGCGGTGCGTAATGGAAAAAGTTAGGGGATGATTGAGAGCGGGCAGGGCATAGGTGGGTGTTTTTAGGCCGAAAGTAGGGAGACTTTTGCTTTTGCGGATGCTCTTGAAAAGTGCTCACCGCTGTAC
>JAYSUY010000519.1:0-1652 GCA_043718855.1 Saprospiraceae bacterium
ACCTGCTCTTGGCATTAGGAATTGGGGCTGATTTGTTTGGCCATTGTATCGTTCTGGGATTAGGCTCTCACCATCTTCGTATGCGGTATTCCGTCCTCCAGATACTCTTCTCCAGTGGACTCAAAGCCGAAGCCCTCGTAAAAACGGAGCAGGTAAGTCTGCGCCCCGATTTTGATGGGCAGATCGCCAAACAAATGTCGACACATCTCGATGCTTCGGTGCATCAACACACGGCCCGCCCTAGTGCCTCGAGCGGCGGGGCTGCTCACTACCCTACCGATGGAGGTGAATCCCGGATACGATACTCCTTCGGGCAACAATCGGGTGTAACAAAGCAGTTGACCCTGCTCATTGCGGCCCATCAGGTGCCACGATGCGGGGTCTTTCCCATCGGCATCGAGGTAGGGGCAATTTTGTTCTACCACAAAAACCTCCTGGCGGAGGGCCATGATGTCGTAGAGTTCAGCAGGGCTAAGGTCGTGGAATGGGAGGCAGGAGAAGGTCATGGTTGTTGTTTGTCGGCATTTGGGCCATTTTGAGATTAGATTCCTTGGGAAATCTTGTGTGTTGTGTCCTTCAGCGGCCTGCAGCCTCTGAAAGACACAACACTCCAACAGAGCAAAGCCCCAGCCGGGCAAAAGTAAGTATCTTCGCCAACCATTTTTGACGGCTTGCGTTGTGCAGGCTGTTTTCACCAAAACCTTCACCATGCCCTGATGGGAAATACCCGACGGGATAAAATTCAATTTTACTACACCATGAAAAAATTGCTCCTCCTCTGTGTTGCCGTTTTGGCCTTTGTGGCTTCGGCTTCCGCCCAGATCAAAACCCCGGCACCCAGCCCTTCCTGCAAAATCAGCCAAGAAGTGGGCCTCACCAAAGTGGACGTAGACTACTCCCGCCCCAGTTCTAAAGGCCGCAAAGTGTTTGGCGAACTGGTGCCTTTCGGCGAAATCTGGCGCACTGGCGCCAACTCGGCTACCAAACTGACCTTCAGCGATGACGTGATGCTCGGCGGCAACAAAGTGACCAAAGGCACCTACGCCCTCTACACCATCCCGATGGAAAAAGAGTGGACCATCATCATCTACAAAAACACCACCCTCGGCGGCAACCTCAAAGAGGTGAAAGACGACGAACTGGCTGCCAAATTCAATGTGCCTACTGCTCGCCTGAACGACGCTGTGGAGAGTTTCAGCATCGCCTTCGATAACCTTCGCAACGCTGGCGGCGACATGATACTGAGCTGGGAAAAAACCAAAGTAGTGATCCCCATCACACTCGATACGGATGCAAAAGTGCTGGCCGACATCAAAAAAGTAATGGCTGGCCCCGACGCAGGCGCGTACTACGCCGCTGGCCGCTACTACTTCGAAGAGAAAAAAGACATGAAGCAGGCACTTGAGTGGGTCAACAAATCGCTCGAAATGGGCGGCGACAAGTTCTGGATACTGCGCATGAAATCGCAAATCCAAGCCGAACTCAACATGTACAAAGATGCTGTGGCTACTGCTGAAAAGAGCCTCGAACTCGCCAAAGCCGATGGCAACATGGATTATGTGCGCATGAACGAGAAATCCATTGACGAGTGGAAGAAGAAGAAATAAGCGACTTTTTGTCTGACAGATAAAATAGTAATTTTGAGCGGGCAA
>JAYSUY010000520.1:0-4462 GCA_043718855.1 Saprospiraceae bacterium
TGCAGCCCGAATTTTTTGACTTCCTCTACGAAGCCCCCAGCATCAGCGAGCAGGTGGGCTGCGAAGCATACCGCCAGTTCCTGATGCTGCTCATGGCTCGCCAGCAACTGAAAACGGGCAAGACGGGCGACAATTTTTACGCCGGGCAGTACGCCCTCGCAGGCGAAATTTTAGATGGCGAGGCGCAGGCTTTTTTCCGTTCCGAAATCATCAGCATCGGCTTTTTCGGTGAGCGATACCGCGAACTGTTGCCTTGTTACAACGACTTTTTGCAACACAACCGCCACCCGCTGTACGAGGAAAAAGTGCAGGATTTGTACAGCCGCATCATCCGGGTAGCACCCGGCAGCCCGGCCCCCAATTTTCAGGGTACCGACGCAACGGGCAAGGAGGTATCGCTGGAAAAAATGCGCGGGCAGGTGATTTACCTCAATTTCTGGGCGAGTTGGTGCGGAGCCTGCATCCGAAAAATGGAGGTACTCGACCAGTATGTGCGCGACCTGAAAAGCCGAGGCGTGGAGGTCGTCAACATCTCGATTGATGAGAACCCAGCCAACTGGCAGTCGTCGCTGACTACCCACCATTTTCAGGGCATCCACCTGCTGGCATCATCCGATGCGGCCAAAGGTATCGCCGCAGCATACAACGTAGAGGCTGTGCCTCAATACTTTATCATCGGGAAAGATGGAAAGTTTGTGGACAAAGCGGCCACCAACCAACCGCAGGACATCCGGGCGCGGCTGCTGGAGGTACGGTAGAAGGTGGACGACAATGGGGCGCACCTTCAAACTACCGGAATCCGAAGCCCGAAGCCCAACTTCAAACGCTGAACTTTTTCACCCGCCGAAGCCTCGGCGAAGGCGGGCCAAACTTCAAACTCAATGGCTATCTACGCCGACCTCGTGGCTGCCCAGCAGCAAAACCAGAAAAAACTGGCCGTGCTGCTCGACCCCGACAAACTGCCGACCGACCGACTGCAACGAACCCTCGAACTAGCGGTGGACTGTGGCGTGGACTATTTTTTCATCGGCGGCAGCCTCGTGGTGAACGATATGCTCGATGCCCTACTGACCGACATCCGCCGCCAGTGCTCCATTCCGCTGGTGCTTTTTCCCGGCAATTCCTTCCAACTCAGTTGGCGGGCCGATGCCATCCTCTTCCTCTCGCTCATCAGCGGACGCAACCCCGAACTGCTTATTGGTCAGCACGTTGTGGCCGCGCCGTTCCTGAAAATGTCGCCGCTCGAAATCATCAGCACCGGCTACTTGCTCGTGGATGGCGGGGTGATGACCTCCGTGCAGTACATGTCAAACACCTACCCCATCCCGGCCAACAAGGACGATATTGCCGTTTGCACCGCCCTCGCGGGCGAAATGTTGGGCCTTAAAATGATGTACCTGGAAGCAGGCTCCGGGGCGAAAAACCCCGTGTCGGAGCGCATGATTGAAGCCGTCCGCGGAGCGGTGTCTGTGCCGCTCATCGTTGGTGGCGGCATCCGAACACCCGAAAAAGTGGCCGCCAACTGCCGCGCCGGAGCCGATGTAGTGGTGGTGGGCAACGCCATCGAGCGGGAGCCTGGGCTGATTCGGGAGATGATGGCGGCACTGCGTGCTTGACCTTACAGGCTGTGCCGCAGCGTAGCCGACACGCTTTTCATCGGCACCGGGTACCGTTGCGGCGCATAGGTAAACTCCCCAGCCGTGTCGATCGGTTGCACGTTGAGCAGCATTTGCAATCCTACTGTGTAGTGTGATCCCAAGCGGTATTCTGCACCAGCCGAGCAAATCCACTGCCAGCGGGGGTCTTTCGCGCCCGGCTCGCGGTAGTAGTCCCAGTCTTTTGGCTGCGTAGGCATTTGATCCATGCCATAATTTTCAAAATCATAGGAAACAGTGGTCTCCAAGTTGAACATCGGCGCTGCTCCGACATAGCCCGAAAGCCGCGCCCCCAATCCGCGCCCGATGTGAAGATTGATCGGCAAGAACAGGTTGCGGGCGACGAAACGGGTAAGATCCCTTCGCGTTTCGACATACTCAAGGCCCTGTGACGGATGTTGTGTGCCGAGATGACCGACGACAACAGTACTGAACTCCGCAGCACCATACATCAACTCGCCCGACAAAGCCAGCCACCGCCCCATGCGACATTTGCCGTAAACGCCCGCCGCTGCCGAGTAGCCAGGGCGGTAAATCAGGTCGGTCGGCACATAACGGTACTTCATCGGCCCGCTTTTGTGGGCGGTATAGGTGCCGCCTTTGAGCGAAAAGCCGTACTCAAATTTTTTTTCCTGAGCAAAAACAGCGGTGAGGGAGAGGAGGGCAAGCAGGGAGAGGAGGAGCGTTTTTTTCATAACCAGCGTATTTTTTGAAAAGACGAAGGGCGCGGGAAGATGGTTGGAACCCGGTGCTTAGGTCTCAAATCACCAGTCCACCAATCACCAAATCACCAGTCCACCAATCACCATCACACCACCCGCAGCACCTCCACAAAAAAGCCCCAAAATTTCTGGAACGACGACACGCTGGCGCACTCGTCGGGCGAGTGGGCGTTGCGGATGTTAGGGCCGAACGAGATCATGTCCAGGCCCGGGTAGGCCTCGCCGATGATGCCGCATTCAAGCCCCGCGTGGCAGGCTTCCACCTGTGCCTTGTGGCCGAACATCCGCTCGTACACGCCCTCCATTTTTTTCAAAACGGCCGACTTCGGGTTGGGCTTCCAGCCAGGGTAGCCGTTGGCTGTCTCGATTTTTGCTCCGATCAGATCGAACGGCGCACGAAGGGCCGCCGCCACATCGGCCTTGCCCGACTCGATGGAACTGCGCTGCAAGGTGCCGCAGAAAAACCGCCCGCCGCCTACTTCTACTCGCGCCAAGTTGGAAGAAGTTTCCACCAAACCTGCCACGTCGGGACTCATGCGGAACACGCCGTTGTGCGCTGCGCGAATGGCCGAAAGTAGTTTCGACTGGTCGCCTCGGCGCATCACCTGCGCAGGCGCAGGCACCTCCGAAGCGGTGATTTGCAACCCCGGCTCAATGCCGCCGTACTCGGCCATGATATCTTTCACCACCACCTTGAAACTGCGCTCAAACGACTTTTCGGATTTCACCGCCACCACTGCCACGCTCTCGCGGGGTATAGCGTTTCGCACACTTCCGCCCTCCAACGCACTGATGCGCAAGCCGTTGCAAGCCATCAGTACCCGGTTCATGATTTTATTGGCATTGCCCCGGCCCTGGTTAATTTCCATACCGGAGTGCCCACCTTTGAGTCCGTTGACCGTGATTTTTCGGCCCAACGACCCTGCTGGCGCAGCATCTTCGCGGTAGGCCCATTCCACCAGCGTATCCAAACCTCCGGCGCAGCCGATGGTGAACACATGGTCTTCCTCCGTGTCGAGGTTAAGCAGGATTTTGCCTTTCAGCAGGCCCTTGCCGAGGCCCTTCGCGCCGCCCATACCCGCCTCCTCGTCGAGGGTGAACAGGGCTTCGATGGCCGGGTGGGAAATATCTTTGGACGACAGCACTGCCATGATGCTGGCTGCACCCAAGCCGTTGTCGGCACCCAACGTGGTGCCGTTCGCCCGCACCCAGTCGCCGTCGAGGTACATCTCGATGCCCTGCGTCTCGAAGTCGAACTCGGTGCCTGTGTTTTTCTGATGCACCATGTCGAGATGGGCTTGCAGGATGACAGTGGGACTTTTTTCCCGACCCGGCGAGGCCGGTTTTTTGATGATTACGTTGCCCGTGGCATCGTGGAGGACTTCGAGACCCAGTTTTTTCCCAAAATCGGTGACGAATTGAGCGACGCGCTCTTCGCGCTTGGAGGGGCGCGGCACAGCGTTCAGATCGGCGAAGTGGTTCCAAGGAGCGGTGGGGGTAAGGACGCGGATTTGTGCGGACATGACGGGTTGGGTTGGAAGGTTGCTGGTTTCGGGGTTGCTGGTTTCGAGGTTACTGGTTTCTGGTTGAAAATGAAGACTTTTGGCAACCTAATTCTCTTCACGGTTGCCTTCGCTGTTATTGGATTCAGTTTTGAGCGACACTTCCAACTTGCGTGTACTCAAGTCTTGATGCCTCGTTTTGTAAAAATTGACTGACATGAGACACCCGATACTGGCACTCTGCCTATTTCTAAGCGTTCAAGCCCATGCTCAAGCATTCAAGAAAAACGAAGTGGCCATTGGCTATGGGGCAGGTTATTTTTTTGACGAAACTGAATTTAATCTCACAGACTACGATGGGCTGCTGTACAGCTCCACTGCGGCTTACACGCGACGTATCAATAAACGCTTATCGCTGAGGTTGCTTTACTCGCACCATCAGTTCAACTATCTTAATGGCTTAACACTTTCAGAAATAAAGCCCAATACTACATATTACCGCTATGCATGGCGTTGGGGCATTAGCGCAGGGTATTCAGTTGTCACAGGAGTTGTCCCTATAAGAGTTACAGCAGGTTTGTCA
>JAYSUY010000053.1:0-6642 GCA_043718855.1 Saprospiraceae bacterium
CGCTTCCTCACGGTCGTCAACCGGCCCAACTGCCCCGGCCACCTGTGCGATTTTAAGGCGCACAGCATAGAACTGCCCGCCCGAAACTACGGGGGCATCAACAACCTCCCGCACTTCCGTGTACCTGCCCAGACCTACGACTGCGACACAGTGGGCGCGGAGGAGGCAGCGGAGGCAGGGCCGGGAATAACGCTGGAGCCCAACCCGGCCACAGACCACATCATGCTCAGGTCAAACCTGGCTGGCCGCTTGGTTATTTTCTCTACTGACGGGCGGCAATTGGCAGAGGCAACCTTCGCCGAAGGCACTACACGGGTACCCTTCAACCTCGCGCCAGGGCTTTATTTTTTCAGGCTGATGACGGGAAACAACTCCGTCCGCACGGAAAAAGTAGTCGTTCGCTAAACCACACCTCTCACAACCTCCATTGCCGGGACTACTCGGCAATGGAGGTTTTTTCATTTCCAACATGACAAGGCTTGTTTTTCTCGCCTCGCTGCTTTGCAGCGGGCTTTCCGCATATTCCCAAAACAACTACAACCAAAAATGGCTTACTGACAATTATGTGGTGTTTGACTTCTCCTCTGGCCAGTTGAAAATTTTATTAGAGACTGCACCCGTGGATTTGGGGCCGGGCAGCACAACGACTTCTATATGCGACAAACATGGCAATCTTCAATTTTACTCCAGTGGTTGTTTTGTGGGCAACCGCCTTCACAAGGTGATGGAAAATGGAGACAAGATCAACTCCGATTATACCTACACGGGTTGGTGCGGATATGGCGAAATCCCTATCAGTACGAGCAACACAATTATCCCTTATCCTTCTGACAGCATGAAATACTTCTTGTTCAACTTGGATATGGACAAAGCAGTCCCTCCAGCAGCCCTCTTTCTTCCTCATCACCTGCTCTACCATGTGATTGACATGAGCAAAAACAACGGGCTTGGGGCTGTGGTAGAAAAGAAAAAGATAGCCATAGATGATCTGCTTGCCAGCGGGTCGTTAACGGCAGTGAGGCATCCCAACGGGGAGGACTGGTGGATAGTCACCCCTCAGTTCAATTCCAATTGCTATTACATCGTCCCGGTTACGTCGTCCGGCGTAGGTACCCCCAAACTGCAATGTTTAGGGATGGCTTTTGGGTTGGATGATGGCGGCGGCCAAGCCACATTCTCGCCCAATGGTGCCAAATATGCACGAATAGAACCAGATAACGGTTTGGTCTTGATGGACTTTAATGCTTCGTCAGGACAATTCTCTAATCCAAAGGTATTGGAATATTCATTTGATTATAAACTTACGCATGGCACTTGTTTTTCGGGCAACTCACGCTATCTGTATGTTTCTGCCATAGACCGTATCTGGCAATTCGATACCGAAGCACTTGATATCCAATCTACCGTTCAGTGGGTTGGAGGCATGAATCCCGACACAGTGAAGTTTGAACAAGGGGCATTTGCTACGATGAAACTTGGCCCTGACGGGAAAATCTACATCAGTTGTGTGGGTAACCACCGATGGATCAGCAGCATTGAGCGGCCCAACTGCCCCGGGCTGCTGTGCCAAGCGCGGGTACATAAGATACGCTTGCCCGCCAACAACTACTGGACGGTACACAACCACCCTACTTTTAGCATTCCTGCCCAGACCTACGACTGCGAAACAGTGGGTACGGAGGAGGCAGCGGAGGCAGGGCCGGGAATAACGCTGGAGCCCAACCCAGCCACAGATCACGTCATGCTCAGATCAAATCTGGCTGGCCGACTGGTTGTTTTCTCCACCGACGGTCGGCAACTGGCAGAGGCAACCTTCGCCGAAGGCACTACACGGGTACCCTTCAACCTCGCGCCAGGGCTTTATTTTTTCAGGTTGATGACGGGAAACAACTCCGTCCGCACGGAAAAAGTAGTCGTTCACTAAACCACACCTCTCACGACCACCATTGCCGGGCAGTCCCGGCAATGGCGTTTTTTTTGTTTTCACCTCACCCCTCACCGAAATTAGTCTGCCCAAATTTCCCCCCCGCGCTACATTTGCTTTTTTGCAAAATACCCTCCCACGCACATGACTCGACTTTCCTCTGCCTGCGCGAGGCTCTGCTTCGTCGCCCTGCTCCTCTGCACCGCTGCCCTGCTTTTTTCCCAAAACAAGCGCCCACTCGAACACACCGACGTGCAGCGCTGGCGCAAAATCGAGCAGCCCCGCCTCAGCAACGACGGCCGCTGGACGGCCTACACACTCGCCCCCACCACCGAGGGCGACCCCGTGCTGAACCTCTGGGATGCAGCATCGAGCGAGTCCACCACCTTCGCCCGCGCCACCGACGCGAAGTTCAGTGCCGACAGTAAGTTGCTGATTTTCAGGATAAAACCCCCGCTCGACACCCTCAAAGCCATGCGCCGCCGCAAGGTGAAAGACGACGACCTGCCCAAAGACACGCTCGGCATCCTCACCCTCGAAAGCGGGCAGTTGGAAAAAATACCGCGCTTCAAAAACTTCACGGTACCCGAAAAATGGTCGGGCTGGATCGCCTACCAGATCGAGGGCGGCAAGCCCGCCGCTGCCAAAAAAGATACTTCGACTGCCAAAATCAACCCTTCCCAAAATGCCAAAGAGAAACGCAACTCCCCCCCATCGGGGGGGGCCAAACCCAAAAAAGAAGACAAGGACAACGGCTACCGCCTCATCGTGCGCAACACGGCGACAGGCCGCCAAGACACTTTTGCCTACGTCAAAGATTACACCCTCGCCAAGCGCCGCCCCAGTCTCCTGCTCAGCACCACTGGCGCGGGCGACACGCTGACCTTCGCCGCTCAGCCCAAGGCCCAACAGTCCGGGATTTATTTCTTTGATTTAGAGCGAAATGCGCTCCAACCGCTCCAGCGCGGCAAAGGCAAGTACCAACAACTTGCGCTGGATGATTACGCCCGCCAAGCCGCCTACCTCGCCGACACCGACACCACCAAAGCCCGCATCCGCCCCTGGCAACTCCACTACTGGAGCGGCAACGGGAAAGACTCGGCGCAGACCCTCACCCCTTTACCCGCCGAAGCGCAAAGCGCGAAGGCGGGCCTCATTTCTGAAAACGCTCGCCCCACCTTCTCGGAAGACGGCAGCAAACTTTACTTCGGCATGGCCCCGCTGCCGGTGCTGAACGACACCACCCTGCTGCCTGAAGAAATTGTGAACGTGGAGGTATGGGCCTGGACAGAGCCGCGCATTTACACCCAACAGGAGGTGCAGATGGAGGCCGAAAAAAAGCGCAGTTACCCCGCCGTGTGGCACACCGACAAAAAACGCTTCGCCGTACTCGGCTCGCCCGAACTGCCCGAACTGCGCTACACCGAGAGCCGCAACCCCAACCTCGCGCTTGGCTTCACAGAAGAACCCTACACGCAGTACATCACCTCAGAGGGTACGGCCCACAAAGACCTGTACGCGGTGGACCTGAACGACGGCAGCAAAAGATTGATTGGCAGAGACTTGCGTTGCAACCCGCGCATTTCGCCTACGGCGAAATACATCGCGTGGTGGAGCGACCCTGACACGGCTTGGTTCGCTTGGAGCGCCCGTACCGCCGCCACTGTGCGCCTCACGGACAACCGCAGCACCAAATTTTACGATGAAGAAAACGACGTGCCTGACTACCCCAGCGAGTACGGCTTGGCCGGCTGGCTGCCTGACGATGCTGGTTTGCTGGCCTACGACCGCTACGACATCTGGAAAATTGACCTCGACAACAAGCGCCCGCCCGAACGCCTCACGCGGGGCCGCGAAGCCCAGACCGCCTACCGCTATATTCGCCTCGACCCGGAAAGCCGCGAGGTTGACCCGACCAAGTGGGGCTTGCTGCACTGCTCCAACCAGCGCACGAAGGCCGAAGGTTATGCCATGCTGAACTGGCAGACGGGCAAACTCAGCCCCCTCACACCTGCCCCGCCCGCCGACAGCAGGGCCGAAACCTTCGCCTACTCCCGCCAGCCGATCAAGGCCAAAAATGCTGGTTGTCTGATGTTTACAAAAGAAAACTACCAGACCTTCCCAAACCTGCTTTACGCTGTACTCCCCGGCGACAAGGGACAAACGGCGAGCGACAACCCTCCAGCCTCCAGCCTCAGCCCTCAACCCATTTCTCGCGCCAACCCGCAGCAGGAGGACTACCGCTGGGGCAGCATGGAGATGATCCACTGGACTTCGCTTTCGGGCGAAAAATTAGACGGTCTGTTGGTGAAACCCGAAGGTTTCGACCCCACGAAGCAGTACCCGATGATCGTGAATTTTTACGAAAGAAACTCCGACGGCCTGCTGACGCATCGCCCGCCAGACTTCCACCGCTCACAAATCAACTACACCTACTACGCCAGCCGGGGCTATCTGGTGTTTTCGCCCGACATCCCATACCGCACGGGCTACCCCGGCGAGTGCGCCTACGATGCCATCGTGAGCGGCGTGACTTCGCTGATGGACCGGGGTTTTGTCGATCCCAGCCGGGTGGCGCTGCAAGGCCACTCCTGGGGTGGCTACCAAGCGGCGTACCTCGTTACCCGTACCAACCTGTTCAAGTGCGCCGAAGCAGGTGCGCCGGTAGCCAACATGACTTCGGCCTACGGCGGCATCCGTTGGGAGAGTGGCCTGAGCCGTGCTTTCCAGTACGAGCACCAGCAGAGCCGCATCGGTGGCACGCTGTGGGAGTACCCGATGCGCTACCTCGAAAACTCGCCTCTGTTCGCGCTCGACAAAGTGCAGACTCCACTGCTCATTCTGCACAACGACAAGGACGGCGCGGTACCCTGGTATCAGGGCATCGAACTGTACTCTGGCTTGCGTCGCTTGGGCAAACCCGCTTGGATGCTGAACTACAACGATGAGCCGCACTGGCCTGTGAAACTTCAAAATCGCACTGATTTTCAACTCCGTATGCAGCAGTTCTTCGATCACTACCTGATGGGCAAACCCATGCCCCGATGGATGCAGCGCGGGGTGCCGCCGATGGAGAAGGGGATTTTGCAGGGGCTGGATTGAGGGGCAGCATTCGTCAATTTGCCATTCAGTCAATTCGTCAATCGATCAGTTCGTCAATAAAACTTGAGGTCGCAAATTGCGACCTCAAGAGGAGGTGGTCACAATCTGTGACTACCTCCCACCAATGACCTTCCACAACCACATTTTTCAGCACATGGAAATCCAACTGATTCAGTCCAAAATTCACACCCTACGTGGGGAGCGCGTGATGCTCGACTTTGATTTGGCCGAACTGTACCAAATCGAGACCAAATACCTGAAACGGGCAGTGAGGCGAAATCCAGCCCGTTTTCCGCCCGATTTTATGTTTGAATTGAATCCCGATGAACTCCTCGGTTTGAGGTTCCATTTTGGCACCTCAAACCGAGGTGGCACTCGGTATATGCCTTTTGCATTCACCGAACAGGGTGTAGCGATGCTGTCAACGGTGCTCAACAGCGAAACGGCTATCCGGATCAACATCGCCATTATGAGGGCGTTTGTCGCATTAAATCGCTACGCCCTCACCTACACCGACCTTGCCCTTAAAATCGCCGAACTGGAAGCCCGCATGGGCAAAGACTTGGCCGACATCCGGGAGGTGCTGCGTTGGCTGGGCGAAGAAAACCATGCACGCGTCGGCGAGGTTGACGCGCTCGACACGGCGCTTGACGCGCTGTTCGACCGCATCCCGGAAAACCTGCCGCCTGCCAACGAGCCGCGCACACCGATAGGATTCAAGAGAGATACTTCGGACAGATAACCACGAGCCATACACAGCCCGCGAGATTCGTGCCGCTCCCCAGAAAAATTACCACAACCTGCGCTACTTTTACCACAGTTTTTTGCGGCGCTGCCGCTCATCCATCCATGAACATTTAAATTTAACAACTCATGCGTAACAATTGGGGGCGATACGCCCTGTACGCCGCGCTCGCGGCAGCCGCTTTTTTTCTCTTCAAAAAATGCCTCAGCGATGACGGCCCCACCACCCAACCTTTCACCCTCAATGTGCGGATGGAAGCCCCGGCTACGGTGCTCAATCCCTACATGCCCGCGCCCGGCTACTCCAATTTTGTAGCGGTGCGCATCTTCCAGACCCTGGGCGATTTCGACCCCTACTCCTGTGTGCTGAAGCCGCAGTTGGCCCAAGCCATCCCGGAAATGCGTCGCGTCAGCGACGGCCCGCACAAGGGCGAATTGGCCTATGATTTTGAGATCAACGAACTGGCTATGTGGGAAAACAGCACACCCGTTACGGCCCGAGACGTGGAGTTTTCGCTGAAAATTATCTTCCATCCGGGTCTGCCTACTGCCCGCTGGCGCGGCTTTTTTGAGTACGTCAAATCCATCGATTTCGACCCCGCCAACCCACGCAAGTTCACCGTTTACCTCAGTTCGTACTACATGCTGGGCGTGGAGAGCCTGTGCCAATACCCGATTTTTCCGGCCTACCACTACGATGCGCAGGGGCAGTTGAGCAACATCCCGCTCACGGATTTTTTGGACCCTGTGAAAGCAGCAGCATTGACACAAAACCCTGCTGCGCAGGCATTTGCCACAGATTTTCAACTGCCGAAGTACAAAAACGACCCAGCCTTCATCGTGGGTAGCGGCCCCTACAAGTTGGAGGCGAT
>JAYSUY010000521.1:0-4457 GCA_043718855.1 Saprospiraceae bacterium
GGCATGGCCCGCCACCTGCCCGACTGCTCGGTGGATTTGGTGGTGACCGACCCGCCTTTCGGTATCGAATTTGGCGCACAGCGAGCCAACTACAACCGCAAGGGCAGCCGGGTGCTGGAAGGGTACAACGAAGTAAAAGGCGTTGACTATCTGGAGTTTACGCGCCAGTGGCTCACCGAGGTGCGGCGGGTGCTGAAGCCTACGGGCAGCCTCTACATTTTTTCCGGCTGGAATTACTTGAAGGAGTTGCTCATCGTGCTGGATGAGTTGGACTTCAACTTGGTGAACCACTTGGTGTGGAAGTACCAGTTCGGCTTAGTGACCACGCGTAAGTATGTCACTTCACACTACCATGTCTTGTTTTGCAGCGTGGACGAAAAGAAGCGCAAATTTTTCCCCTACGCCCGCTACGCGAAGGATGCACGGCATCCTGATGGCGGCAGCGCACACTATAAAGACAAGGAGGACGTGTGGGCCATACCCCGAGAGTACTGGACGGGCGATGTGAAAACGCCCACCAAACTGCCCGCCGAGGTGATTCGTAAAATATTGGCTTACAGCAGTGTACCGGGCGATTTGGTACTTGACCCCTTCCTCGGCTCCGGCCAGGTGGCTGTGGTGAGCCACCTCGAAGGCCGCCAGTATGTGGGCTTCGAGGTGGTGACGGAGTATTTCGATTTTGCGAAAAGGCGGTTAGACAAAGGGGAGTACCGGATACGAGCGGAAGAGTGATGCTCCTTGATCACAAGGGGTTTTAGCGCTGAGACTTCTTTTGAAAGTCGCGCTGAGTGGTGTCAGTCAGAGGGGGCAGGCCGCTGAATGACACGACCTAAACAGATTTTTTATATGCTGTTGCCTCACCTCGAACGCCTAAAAATCGTTGGCTTTTCGGTCAAGGACATGCGCTTCGCCCTCCATTTCTTGCAAAGATCAAAACCCAACAACGGGTACCCGGGCCAACTTTTTAATTGAAGTTTGGAAAACCCGAAGAGAAAACCCCGGCAGCAGGCTGTACGGCAGAACACCTCGTTCCAATTTTGCCGCGCTTCGATTCATTTTTGCCTCCCTTCAAATCCTTTAAATAGGAACCCACACCGGTCTGCTGAACCTTTGCCCCACTTATGAAAAGCAACCTTTGGTTCTATTCCGGCTTGGCCATTGATGCCATCATCCTGCTGATTTCCGCATCGAACGTCATCTCCATGTACTCTTCTTCGGCTTATGCGGTCTGGAGCGATGTCACCAACACGCCCATACAAGGCATGACCAACTTTGGCCGGCTGATGCTCTGGTTGATTCCGCTGGCCTTGCTCGCGCTGATGGCCGCCGCTTTTTGGCTAAAATCAAGGGGGAAAATGCTCGCCGCCAACATATTGCTTTGGGTTCCAGCATTGCCGATGCTGACCATGATTGTGTTTGGGGGCGGCTTTGTGCTGCTGTTCATCCTGTTTGGCAAATAAAATCGCTACTGAAAATGCTGCAATTCAACGAAAACACCCTCCACCAAACCACCGGGAGTTTCCACAAAATCTGGACAATCCCAGAACTGCTCGAAACCCACAACCCGCTCCCCGGCGAACCCCTTGCCGAGCGCAACGCGGCCATGCAGCAAGCCATCTGGATGGCCGAAGAAATGTTCAGCGAACTCTCTGAGGCCGCCCGGCTGCGCTACGATTTTTGGAAACTGCTGCTGCCCCGCCGCATTGCGGAGCAACGATTTGAATATACCACAAAGGTCATGCACACTAGCCAATGGGAATTGATGATCAATGAGTTAGGCCTTTTTTACAAAGATATTTCTGGTGAATACGACAACCGGTTGGGATGGATTTCGGAGCAGTTGTTCAGCGATTTCTGGTTTTACGGCCCGCTGATGCCGATACCCGATTTGCAGGTTCGAAAGCAATTGGTCGCCGCCATCCGCAACGCCTTTTTGCAGGCGGGCAGCCCGGCTTCGTACAAACATTTCGAGTTGTTCGAGTACCCGACGCAGCCCGTTTCGCCCAATTATTGGGAATTCGGAGATTACAAGGCCAGCGACTTTATCGCCGTCCGCGATTACGGTATCGAGACTGGGGCCACCAACTGGCGCGACGGGCTGGCCTGGCAGAGTTTTCTTTCTTTTGAAAATTTCCTGACCCTGCCGCCGGGCGAACACTCGACGATTACCCCTGAAATACGGGCGAAAATCGAAAAGCACCTTGCCCGAAAAGCCCCCGAAATGAGGGCAAACAACAGCCCCGTCCCGGATGGAAATGCCGAATCAAAACGCCTTTTCATGGACAACGGCGGGAATTCGCATTATATCCATCTCGACGGTGGCGATGCCTACCGGGCCACGGCCAACGAAGAAGCCGCTTGGCGGGCGGAGTTGATTGAAAATTACAAGAGCCGCCTTTCCGAGGAAGACCATGTGGCCATTTTGGAGCATATCGCAAGGGGGCTGAAATTCAATGGGGTGGAAAACGTCGGCGACCTCCTTTTTGAAGCGACAAAAAAGGCAAATCCCAAAGTGCAACAGTCGCTCGCAATCGTCCTTGTTGAAAAATTCGACCCGGAACGCGGCGCGGAAGCCCTCATATCGCTGCTCGAATACGAGGCAGAAACCGACTACTGGCGCAACTACGTTTTCAACTCGTTTTTCAGGATGCGCGACAACAAGACGGTGCAAAACTTCCTCATCGAATGCCTTCGGGGCGATGATGAAATACGCTTTAAAAAATCGGTGGACGTGCTGCTGATGTGGGGAATTTATGGAGACAACACATTGACAGATAAAGACTTGTTGGGTGCTCTGAACTGGGACGACGCGACTGCCAACGATCCGAATTTCCGCGCAGCACTCGAAAAAACAATCAACATCATTCTGCAACAATGAAAGTCGCACTCCTCCTCACAGTCCTCATCCTCCTCGTCTCTGCCTATCTTTATTCAGTAGCCAAAGGCAAAAACGGGGCATCTGGCAATTTTTCAAAAGACATCCAATACGGCCCGTTCACGGTGCGGGTGTCGGCCACGACCGGCAAGCGCATGAACATGGACCTCCGGACGTACAGTTATACCGACGTGGCTTACGCCATTTTGCACGAGGGCAAACCCGTCGCCTTTCCAGGTGCTTTGCAGAACAACACGGGCCTGCCGTTTTTGTGGGCCGTATATGCCCTGCCCGGCGCGCCCGACCCGACGCTCGTGGCGGGCAGCCAAAGCCTGTATATGGTTTACCTAAAAAACGGTGCGCTGGTCGTCGAGCCCCTTGTCCAACAAGGCAGCGACTTTGCTTCGCTCCAATTTTTGGACAGCGAAAACGGTCAGCCCGGTACTTTTGAGACGGTTTTTAGTAAAAGCGAAGTGACCGGTTTGGACAAATTGGACAAGCTCGAAGGCGGGCGATACCTGATGGTCTATGAACACGCTGTGCTCGACGTGCAGACCCGCAAAATCTGGCCGATGAACAAGAACAACGAACCCGTGGAAAATTATTCCTACCCCTCGCCGCACGGTGCGCTGGCGTTTTCGCCCGACCAAAAAAGCATCGTTTTTAGGTCTGAATTTCAAAGTTGGAACACGCAAAACGAAAATTTACCCGACTCTGAACACGCTCTCGTGGCCTACGATTTTGAAAAGGACCGCGGCTACGCGGTCAAGTTCGACGACACGGATACGCGGATGAATTTTAATTTTCAAGACTTTGGCAATCAGTGGTTTGCCACCTATTTTGAATGGAAAAAATCGCCAGAAGGCGACCGATTGCACCTGCGACAACTCGAAAAACTGCCCAATTGGAAGGGCTTTTACGAACCCAGGGACAATTACTACACGCTCTACCCCGTGAAACCGGAGATGCTGCCCGTTTTTTTGGATTTCGTGCTGGCGCAAATGGGCTGGACGAAGGCCAATATCCTGAAAGACGAAACGAAAGAATACTCAGGCCGCAGCATTGACCTCGGTTCCGGGGAAATGAAATTGGACATTAGTTTTGATGAACACGACCGAAAACTGACGTTCAGCAAACACCTCTACGATGAAAAGACCCCGGAGAACCAGGCCCTCGTGAAAAAAATAGGCGATGCCTTCGATGCCGAACTTGTAGCGGGCAAGCATCAGGCGCATTTTGGGCGGGTCATCAACCAGACGAAGCGGATTATGGGTATGAAATATTAGCCTAAAACGTCGGAAAGGTTAGTCTAGGAACGTGTAAAAAATAATCTGTAAGGATTCAATCGCTCAAAACGAGTTGTTGGCGAGGACGCCAACAACAGCATTCTTTGAAAATCAGGCACTTGCCTTTGTTGGCGTCCTCGCCAATAAACTCCCTTAACTTCACAACTTATTTTTTACACGTTCCTAATTCTACTTTGTCAGATTAGTGAAAAACGGGTTGTCATGTCGCAGCGAAGCGGAGACATCTACACAAGCCATGCCCCGAGTACCTCCAAAAAGGCTTGGCTTGTGTAGAT
>JAYSUY010000522.1:0-13149 GCA_043718855.1 Saprospiraceae bacterium
GGTATGTTTTTCACCACCATGTGCATCGTATTGCGGATGCGCTCCTCGAACAGCACCATCTTGTTGCGCTTCAAACTTTCAATCGTCTCGTCCGTGTAGTGCCGGATGGTGATGAGTTCCAGCCCGCCCTCGGTTTTCACTTTGAACTCATCGGATACCTCGCGGATGAACCGCTCAATGCGGTCCGGCACGTTGGTGACGCAGATCGTGAACGAGATGGCCGTGTTCTGCATCATATTCACGAAGATGCGCAAATCAGCGGCTTTGCCAAACAAACGGGCCATGTGGTGCTCGGCCACAAACGAGTAATCGAGCGTACTGATGTGCAGTAGGGCCTGATTTTTTTCCACTACGATGATCGGCGGGTAAGTCTCCTCGTTGTCGCTGCTGATCTCCGTGCCGGGGGCCGAAGGGTCGAGAAAGGACTTGACGTAGAGTGGTATGTTCTTGTTTTGCAGCGGTTTAATCGTTTTCGGGTGAATCACCGACGCGCCGTAGTAGGTCATCTCAATGGCCTCCCGGTACGAGAGTCGGTCAAGTTTGATGGTGTTCTCGAACAGGCGCGGGTCGGCGTTCAGCACGCCCGGCACGTCCTTCCAGATGCTCATGCTCTCCGCGTCCAAGCAGTGCGAAAAGATAGCCCCGGAGTAGTCGGAACCTTCGCGGCCCAGGGTGGTGGTGAAATTTTCGGACGTAGAGCCGATGAAACCTTGCGTGAGCACAAAGCCGCCAGCCGCCAGCATCGGAGGCACTACGCGCTGGGCGTTGGCCTTCGTTTTCTCCCAAATCACCCAACCCTCGCGGTAAGTATTGTCGGTGGCCACCACGTCGCGGGCATCGAGCCATTGGGTGCGGAGGCCGATTTTGTTGAGGTAGGCCGTCACGATTTTGGACGACACCAACTCGCCGACACACACGATCTGGTCGTACATGTAGTCATAATTATCCGCCGGAGCCTCCTCCAGCACCCACTCGCCCTCCACAAAAGTGTCATGTACGGAGGTGAACACCTCATCACCTGGCTCGAAGAGTTCGCGCATAATGGCGTAGTGCTTTTCTTTCACCTCGTCGTAGTGTGCCTGGGCCTGCCCGGTTTGCTTCATGTGGGCATTGATCACGTCTTCCATCGCGTTGGTCATCTTGCCCATCGCCGACACCACGATGACAAGTTGCTCATCCTTAAATTGTTGCAAAATAGAAGCGACATTGCGGATACCTGCGGCATCCTTGATACTGGCACCGCCAAACTTGAAAACTTTCACTGCTGTAGTTGTTGATTGTGTAGAAAATGATGGCCGCAAAGGTAAACAATGGCAGTAATGAGTGATGAGTTATGAGGGATGAGTCATAAGATTTCGGTGGCAAAAACTCATAACTCATCACTCATAACTGCACATGCTTACCTTCGCCGCTCAAAGCAAATCTTGCACATGACCTCCGCCATCACCCGCCGTCTGCCCGCTGAATGGGAAGCCCAGAGTGCCGTCCAACTCACTTTCCCTCACGCCGATACCGACTGGGCCGACATCCTTGACGAGGTGCTGCCCTGTTTCGTGGACATTGCCGAGACGATCAGTCGCTACCAACCCGTCCTCGTGGTGTGCCGCGATGTGGCCGCTACGCGGGTTTTGCTGAAAAATGCAGTGCCCGAAAATCTGCTGGTCGCCGAGTGTGACTCTAACGATACTTGGGCGCGAGATCACGCCGGTATCACGGTATTGGAAAGTGACGACAGCACAGAACGGCCTCTGCTTCTGGACTTTGTGTTCAACGGCTGGGGCCTAAAATTTCCTGCCGACCGGGATAACCGCATCACTGGTCGCCTGCACGAGCAGGGCATTTTCGCAGCGCCACTGCAACACGGCGGCATTGTACTCGAAGGCGGTGCGCTCGAAAGTGACGGACAAGGCACCCTGCTCACCACTGCTGAGTGCCTGCTCTCTCCCAACCGCAACCCCCACCTCAGCCAAGAGCAAATCGAGGCTCACCTCAAAACCGTTTTTGGCCTCCACCGGGTGCTGTGGCTCCATCATGGCTACCTCGCTGGCGACGACACGGACTCGCACATTGATACCATCGCCCGCCTCTGCTCGCCTGATACCATCGCTTACGTCCGCTGCCCCGATGCGACCGACGAACACTATGATGCCTTACAAAAAATGGAGGCTGAACTCCAAAATCTCCGCACCGCCAGCGGCCAGCCCTACAACCTCGTGCCACTGCCCTGGCCTGATGCTTGCTTCGACTCCGAAGGCCAGCGCCTACCTGCTACCTACGCCAACTTCTTGATAATCAATGGTGCTGTGCTGGTACCTACTTACGCTGTACCGCAGGATACCGCCGCGCTCGACATTTTCAAAAGCATTTTCCCAGACCGCGACATCATCGGCATTGACTGCCGCCCACTCATTTTGCAGCATGGCTCGCTGCACTGCGTCACCATGCAGTACCCACTTCAAATGAACTATGAACTATGAACAAGGAACTATGGACCACAAGATGTCGTGTGGTACATAGTTCCTTGTTCATAGTTCATAGTTCTTAGTTCATCGTTCTATGAAAATTGGTTTTGTCCAGCAGTCCTGCTCCGAAGATCGGCAGGCCAACATCGAAAAATCCATCCGAGGCATCGCCAATTGTGCGGCTCAGGGCGCTCAGTTAGTCGTGCTGCAAGAATTACACTGTGGCATTTATTTTTGTCAAGCGGAGGAGAGCCGCCTGTTCGATTTGGCGAAGCCGATACCGGGGCCAGACACGGAAGTGTTCGCCGCCGCCGCCCGGCAGCACGGCGTGGTGCTGGTGACTTCGCTATTTGAAAAACGTGCTCCCGGCCTCTACCACAACACGGCGGTATTTGAAAAAGACGGCTCCATGGCGGGCAAGTACCGCAAAATGCACATCCCCGATGACCCGGCGTACTACGAAAAATTCTACTTCACGCCCGGCGACCTCGGTTTTCAGCCCATCCAAACTTCGGTGGGCAAACTCGGTGTGCTCGTCTGCTGGGACCAGTGGTACCCAGAAGCGGCCCGCCTGATGGCACTGGCCGGAGCCGAGATGCTAATCTACCCGACGGCCATTGGCTGGGAAAGTTCGGACAGCGCGGAGGAGAAAACCCGCCAGCACGACGCTTGGTTCACGGTGCAGCGCGGCCACGCGGTGGCGAATGGCTTGCCCCTGATTTCCGTCAACCGCATCGGAATGGAACCAGACTGGACGGGCGTAACGGGCGGCATCCAGTTCTGGGGCCAAAGTTTTGTGGCTGGGCCGCAAGGGGAAGTGCTACATCAGGCTAGCCCCGACCAGGAGGAAAATGTCGTGGTAGAAATCAGCCAACAGCGCACCGAGGACGTGCGCCGGATGTGGCCGTTCCTCCGAGACCGGAGGATTGAAGCGTATGGAGGGCTGACAAAGCGGTATTTGGATTGAGTTTACTGCTCGAATCGGGCTGACCCGACTTGAATCTAAAACCGCCAACCCTCCCAGCCCAGACTCAAAAAACCCATCGTCAATTCGGTCACCAGCACAACCAGCGGGGCAAAAAAACCTAAAAAAGTGGGGATCGTCAGCGGCAACCGCCGCAACGCGCGGTAGCGTTCGGCCTCGTTTTCGATGTTCATCAGCCGGTGGATCTCCTTCATTTTCGGAAACGTGAGGAAGATCACTGACATATCGAAGATGTTGTCGTCAGAGATGTCCATCTCCTGCACCAAGATGCGGTTGGCCCGATAGTAGTAGCCAAAAATGGAACGAACCAGCACAAAATCAATGCACACCAACATCACCATGAAGCCGCTACCGAGGAACAGCAAGGCACTTTGGCGCACATAAAAAGCGCAACACGCCACCAAAATGTTGAGTGCAAACAGAGCCATACCCAGCCCAAACCGGAATCGGATGGTCTCGGTCAGCGTCTGGGCCAGCCAGCCCAGTTCTGCTTGATAAAAGGCCGATTTTTTTTCTGTAGTCATATCTATGGAGCGAGTGGGCAATAGTGCTGATGTAACTCAAAGTCGCCCCAGCACTATCTGTTGACTATTTTTTGAACGTACAATCGCCAGCGAACCGGATAGAAAACCCTTGATACGGAGCGGTTACATTACTGACCAACAGCAGGTACTTTTCGCCAGCAGTTGCGTTCACGGCTGCAAGCCAAGCATCGTCCCCGATATCGGAACATCCGGCATCTGCTTTTTTGTCCTTAGATTTTTCCCTCAAGCCAGTGATGCCCATGCAGGGATTTTTAGCGTCGTACACCGATGTGCCCGCAGCCATGCAGCGCACAATTTTTTTTTTCCGAACACTTGCCGTCGGGCAACAGTTGGTACAACACAAAATCATAATCGTTGGTCAGGTCGTCCGGCGTGATGGTGAATTTCATCTTGCCCGGCTGATCAATGTCAAAACGCAACCAAGTAGAGTTTTCCTCTGCTTGGCCTTGCAGCAAGCCGTTCATAAAACACGGAGTGTTGTCAGCCTCTGTTTTGTCTGCCCCAATCCCGGCTGGCCCAATGAAATGTATGGCGTAGGTTGTGCCCACCCAGTAGGCCGAATCACAGTCAGCGTAATGCTGCGCGAAGGATGTTTTTCCCCAAAAAAGGAGAAGGGAGAAAAGCAGTGCGTTAGAAATCAGGGAGTTGTGTTTCATCAGTAGAAAATGCAGGTGAAATATTCGACAAGAATTAGATCATGGAGAGGCGGTGACTTCAAGTCACCACTCTCCCTACTAAAACTGCCACAAGGTAGCAAGTGGCTTTTCGATAAAAAACTTCGTGCGAAGTTTGCCCGGAAATTCCTTGCGTGCCATCCCCAACTCACCGCATCACCGCCACAACATGAGTCCACGTTTAACTTACCTCACGGAACTGCTCGCAACCTCTCCTAACGATTCGTTCCTACTTTTCGCCGTAGCCAAAGAGTATGAGAAATCTGGCGACACACCGCAAGCCACTATTTTTTATGAAAAAATACGCGCTGTCGATCCCTCCTATGTTGGGTTGTACTACCATCTGGGCAAACTCCACGAGCAGACGCTGGATATCGAAAGCGCGGTCTCGGTGTATCGTCAGGGCATTGAAGTGGCGCGAGCGGCTGGTGACAGACACGCCGAAAGTGAACTACGTGGTGCCTTGCTAAGTTGGGAAGATCCAGACTGACATCGGCTGTTAGTCATTGGCTTTTAGCCGTTAGCCAACAGCCGCCACCCTTACATTTTTGATGGAAAAACCCCACAGTTCAAAATCCCATTACTTTTGCCCCACTTTCCTGTTGGCTTTTTAGCCTTTTCAACACGAATCACCCTGAGCCATCGGCCAAAAGCCAAAAGCCAACCATTCACTTATGTCAAAAAAACTGCTCATCGTTGAGTCTCCCGCGAAAGCGAAGACCATCGAAAAATACCTCGGCGCCGACTTCACCGTGAAGTCCTCCTACGGCCACATCCGCGACTTGGAAAAAACCAATGACCTCGGTGTGGACGTAGAGAACAACTACCGCCCCAACTACATCATCCCACCAGAGAAGTACAAGACAGTCAAGGAGTTGAAGGATGCAACAGCCCGCGTCAGCGAAGTTTGGTTAGCGACCGACGAAGACCGCGAAGGCGAAGCCATCAGTTGGCACTTGTGCGAAGTGCTGGGGCTTGATCCACTCGCCACCAAGCGCATTGTGTTTCACGAGATCACGAAACCCGCCATCCAAAAAGCCGTGCTGGCCCCCCGCAATCTCGACATGAATGTGGTGAATGCACAGCAAGCCCGCCGGGTACTCGACCGTCTCGTGGGCTGGGAACTGAGCAGCCTCCTCTGGAAAAAAGTGAAGGGCCAACTCTCCGCTGGGCGCGTCCAGTCCGTCACCGTGAAACTCGTAGTAGAGCGAGAGCGGGAGATTCAAAAATTCAATGTCACACCTTATTTTAAGATAGTCGGGCAATTTCTGGCTAAAAACGCACAAGACAAACTCGTGTCGTTCAAGGCAGAAAGCCCCACGCGCTTCGATGACGCAGCAGGCGCCGAAGGTTTTCTGAAAAAATGTGTCAGTGCTGCTTATACCGTCAGCAACGTGGAGGTGAAGCCCACCCGCCGCAAACCCGCCGCGCCGTTCACCACCTCCACCCTCCAGCAGGAGGCCAGCCGCAAAATCGGCTTCTCGGTCAACCGCACCATGTCGGTCGCCCAAAAACTCTACGAGGAAGGCTTTATCACCTACATGCGTACCGACTCCACCAACATGAGCGAGTCGGCCATACAGGCGATGGGCGAAGAAATCATCAAGCAGTTCGGCCAGCGGTATCACCACGAACGCCGATTCAAGACTAAAAACGAGTCCGCGCAGGAAGCCCACGAGGCCATCCGCCCCACCTACGTTGAGCGGTTCAATGTAAGCGGCAACCGCGACGAGCAGCGGCTCTACGAACTCATCTGGAAGCGGGCTATGGCTTCGCAAATGGCTGACGCAGAGTTAGAAAAGACAGTTGTCGATGTTGAAATCAGTACCCAACCGGGCGCGAAATTAGTGGCCGAAGGCGAGGTGCTGAAATTTGACGGCTTCCTCAAACTCTACTTGGAAAGCACCGACGACGAGGAAGAAGAAACGCAAGGAATGTTGCCGCCGCTGGCCAAAGGCCAAAAACTTGATCTCGATTTGATGACCGCTACCGAGCGGTACACCCGCCCGCCCGCCCGATTCACCGAGGCCGGTTTGGTGAAAAAAATGGAGGAACTCGGCATCGGTCGGCCCAGCACTTATGCGCCCACCATTTCCAAAATCATGGAGGCCAACCGGGGCTACGTCACGAAAGACAGCCGCGATGGCGAGGAGCGTACCTTCCAGATTTTTACCCTAAAAAACAACGCCATCACAAAAACGGCGGGCAAGGAAATCACTGGGGCCACCAAAAACGTGCTCTACCCCTCGGATGTGGGTATGATCGTGGTGGACTTCCTCGACGAGCATTTCGACAAAATCATGGACTACCACTTCACCGCCAAGGTGGAGCAGGAGTTTGACGACATCGCTGAAGGCAAGATTTTGTGGCCGAAGATGATCGACGGTTTTTACAAACCCTTCCACGCCGATGTGGAACGTACCCTCGCCGAAGCCGATCGCGTGAGCGGCGAGCGCATACTCGGAAAAGACGCGGCTACAGGCCGCACTGTGCTGGTGCGCATCAGCAAAATGGGCAAACCAGTGGTTCAAATTGGTACGGGCGATGAACTCGCTAAGGACGAAAAACCTCGATACGCCAACTTGCGCACAGGCCAAAGCCTTGAGAACGTGACACTTGAGGAAGCCATGTCTGGCTTTGCACTCCCACGCGCACTGGGCGAGTACGAAGGCGAAATGCTGGAAGTGAACTCCGGCAGGTACGGCCCGTACGTTAAATTCGGAGCCATGTTCGTCTCGCTTTTTAAAGGCGAAGACCCCTTCGAGACCACCTACGAGAGGGCCTTAGAGTTGGTGAAAGCCAAGCAAGAGGCTGACCGGCCCATGGGCTACTTCGAAAACGCGCCGTTCACGAAGGGCAAAGGTCGCTTCGGGCCCTTTGTGAAGTGGGCCGATATGTTCATCAACATCCCGGCGCGGTTCAATTTCGATACCCTCACAGAGCAGCAAGCCATCGAAATCATTCAGCAAAAAATCGAGAAGGAGGCCAACCGCTATATCCTGCATTGGCCAGAGGAAAAAATCGCCGTCGAAAACGGCCGCTGGGGGCCTTACATCAAATTTGGCAAGGAAAACTTGAAACTCCAGACCGCCGAGGGCATCAAAATCACTGCCGACCAAGCCAACGCCCTCACTTTGGAGGATGTGAAGGCGATGATCTCTCAGCAGATGCCGGGAGCCTTTGATGCGAAAAAGGAAACGAAGAAGGCTGCGGCAAAGCCGAAGGCGAAAAAATAAGCGGGTACTGGATAATTGAGAATTGAAAATGGAGAATTGAGTCGTGCTCAATTCTCCATTTTCAATTCTCAATTAAACTCAGTGGCAGATCATCAACTTCGCCATCGTCGAACCTTCGTTCGAGGTGCGTATCCAGATCATGTACGCGCCAGAAGGCATTTTTGTAGCATCGAAGGTCAGTTGACCGTTCTGGAAATCGCGGACAACTTGAGTATCCACCGCACGGCCCTGAAAGTCGATCAGGGTAGCCGCCACCGACTTGTTCACACTTTCCAGTTGCAGGTTGAGGCGTACCACGTCGTTAGCCGGGTTGGGCGTGACGGCGTATTTTGCTTCTGATAGGCGCGGGGTTTTTCCAGTAGAGGTCAGCAACGGCGGTACAAAGCCCTCCTCATGCAAGCGAGTCACTATCGTGGAACCATTCCAACCGCTGTACATCTGATCGAGGAGAAGCGGAGTGGCCAGACCGATGCCGCTAAACGACACGTAAGGTACCTGTGCCGAGCGGGTGAACGAGAGCGACTTGCCGCTGGCCGAAGTGTTGCCATCATACAGGATCGATATCAAGTAGAAGTGATTCGGCTTGAGTTCCACTTTGGGCTCGCCAGAAAGTGACTCCAATTTTGGATACACCAACGAGTCGGCTTTCTCATTGCTGAACTGATAGTCCGCAAACGCCACCGGAAACAGGTCAGAGAAACTCGCGTCGAGGTCAGTTGTGCCGTCATCGGCTGCGTCGTTGTCATAGAGCAGCACGTTCACGATGTCGGCAGCTGGGTCGCCTACTGCGATGGCAGCAGCGTTGCCCATACCAAATGATGCATACTCAACGATGAGGCCCGTAGGGCCAGTGACGACTATACCAGCGCTCTGATACTTGAGGGATGCTGCAAGGAATTGAGCATCGCTTGGGCCGATGCTACCGGAGGGCTTGAGGTTGTCGGTGGCGTAGGTGTACTTGGTCTGCACAAATTCGCGCACCACGGTGTCTTTCGACTCAGTGTATTTGTTAACGGAGTACACTACGCGGTATTTCCCTTCGATAGCGGGTAAAGTGTACTCGTCAAAGTTGATGAGTTTGTCCACAGCATCCACTGCAATGGAAGAATCGGCAGTGAAGGATGTCACTTTGCCCGTTGGGTCAAACACATCGGCCTTGAACACCACGCTGGGCTCGTTGGCACCCGAGCGGTTCGTGTATTGCACCGTCAGGAGGCTCAATTGGTCGTGTTGCGACACTGGTGTAGCGTAACTGAATTCAGCAGTTGGATCTTTTATGTTGGGCAGCGCGAAACAAATTTCGATCAGAGATCCATCTTTGATGGCATTATCGATCGTGTTCGCCATCCCTCGGCTGGCGAAGATAGCCGGAATGGTCACAGCAGTAGCACTGTCGCCAGCATTCATCCCGATAATGAAGCAATCATCCTCGGTGGCATTGTCGAAGTGGTTGAGGATGATAACAGCCTTGGCTCCCGCCTTTTGAGCATGGTAGGCTTTGAGGCTGAAGTTGCAAGTCTTTCGCCGAAGCAGGGCCATGTTTCCGGTCAGAGAGTTGGCGAGTGGCGCGCACCCAAGTGAATCCTTTGCCCATTTGGCGACACCGCAAATATCTTCGGTGACACCGCCGCCCCAAGTGGCAGTAGTAGCCGGGATGCCATAACCGCAAGACCCTTGCGTAAATGAAACGGTGCCTTGGGTAGTTTTTACCTGTACAATCATGCCGATCCCATCTAACTGGGCGACAGCGACCGAAGGCAGGGCAAATTGCAGCAGCGCGAACATGGCCGCCGCAGCGAGATGTGTAAATTTGTTTTTCATAAAAAGCAAGTTGTGAAAAAGTGTGAAAAGTATGCGTTACGAAGATAGACAAGGGATCAGATTAACTTAGCCAGTACCTGAAAAAAATTCAACCTATTTTGTCAGAAAATGGCTTTTGGGTGGCTTACAGCCACTGAGCATGGCCATTGATTCCTATGATTTGGCTTTTCAGACATGCCGTATCCTTACTTCGGTTGGGCTTCATCCTAGAATTGCCATAAAAACAACAATGGCCACCCCGATTCCGGGGTGGCCATTGAATTGCATCTTGAGTAGAATTAAACGCAGAAAACTGAATTGCAACTCCATTCTCCAATTTCAATTCTCAATTACCTTAGTGGCAGATCATCAACTTCGCCATCGTCGAACCTTCGTTCGAGGTGCGGATCCAGATCGTGTACGCGCCAGAAGGCATTTTCGTAGCATCGAAGGTCATCTGACCATTCTGGAAATCGCGGACAACTTGAGTGTCTACTGCACGGCCCTGAAAGTCGATCAGTGTAGCAGCCACTGACTTGTTTACACTTTCCAATTGCAGGTTGAGGCGCACTACGTCGTTGGCCGGGTTGGGCGTGACGGCGTATTTTGCTTCAGACAAGCGTGGGTTGTTGGTAGAAGTCGTCAAGAACGGATCGTTGTTCGGCGACGGCGTAAAGCCTTGCTCGTGCAGACGGGTCACTACCGTAGCACCGCCCCAACCGCTGTACATCTGATCGAGAAGAAGCGGAGTGACCAGACCGATGCCGTTAAACGCCACATAAGGCACCTGTGCCGAGCGGGTGAACGAGAGCGATTTGCCACTGGCCGAAGTATTGCCGTCATACAAGATCGAAATCAAGTAAAAGTGGTTGGGCAAGAGCTCCACTTTTGGCTCACCAGAAAGCGACTCCAACTTTGGATAAACCAAAGAGTCGGCTTTCTCATTGCTAAACGTGTAGTCTCCGAAAGCCACTGCGGTAAGATCGGAAAAACTCGCGTCAAGGTCGGTTGTACCGTCATCGGCTGCGTCGTTGTCATAGAGCAGCACGTTCACAATATCGGCTGCGGGGTCACCTACGGCGATGGCAGATGCGTTGCCCATGCCGAAGGATGCATACTCAACGATGAGGCCAGTAGGGCCAGTGACGACCATGCCAGCGCTCTGGTATTTCAAACCTGCCGAAAGAAACTGCGCATCGCTTGGCCCGACGCTGCCGGTGGGCTTCAGGTTGTCGGTGGCGTAGGTGTACTTAGTCTGCACGAACTCGCGCACTAAAGTGTCGCGGGGAGTCGTGTACTTGTTGTTGGAGTACACCACCCGGTATTTGCCTTCGATCGCTGGTAGGGTGTACTCATCAAAATTGATGAGTTTGTCCACAGCACCCGCTACAACGGAAGAATCGGCAGTGAAGGATGTCACTTGGCCCGTTGGGTCAAACACATCGGCCTTGAACACCACGCTGGGCTGGTCGGCACCTGAGCGGTTGGTGTATTGCACTGTAATGAGGCCCAACTGGTCGTGTTGCGACACTGGCGTAGCGTAACTGAACTCAGCAGTTGGGTCTTTCATACTCGGCAGCAGGAAGCAAATTTCGATGAGCGTACCTGCTTTAATAGCATCGTCAATAAATCTGCCCATGCCACGGCTGGCAAAGAAGACTGGGATCGTGACTGCGGCACCGTTGGCACCAGGCCCCATTGGAATCTGGGTGCAGTCGGTATCAGTGACGCGATTGTCGTTGACCACAAAGGCCACAGCGGCCCCCGCGTTTTCAGCATTCAGGCATTTGAGGCCAAACTCGCATACGCCACGGCGTACAAGAGCAAGTTTACCTGCCATACTGCCCGCTGGAACAGGGTCGCAGCCCAACGAGTCTGGTGTGATGTCCTTAACCCAAGCCGTAGAAGACAGGCAAAATTCGCCAGTTACAGCGCCTCCCCAAGTGGCTGTGCCGTAGCCACAGTCTTCATTTTTGAATGTAGCCTTGCCAGTTGTGGTCTTTACTTCGATGACGATACCAGCGCCATCGGTTTGCGCATTTAAGGTTGTGAAGGCCACCAGCTGCAAGAAAGCAGCGCAAGCGAGGCCTAAGAAAAGTGTGATCTGTTTTTTCATAACGAAGTGCAGTTTTAAATTTCCATGAAATGTTTGTGCGGCAAAGATAGATGTCTCGGAAAATTGCCAGCCCTTTTTTACCCAATCGGCTAAATTTATACATTCCAACAGAAAGGTTTCGCTGTAATTTTGACGCAAGATGTTAGGATTAACGGCGTTTTTGGGCCTTTCTCTGACAGTATTTTTCTTTTTTCATTTTTCACCAAACAGTTGTTCCATGCAACAAAAACACACTTTACTTACGCTGCTGATCGTATTCGGCGCATTTGCCACCGCCGCAGCGCAGCGGCTCCGCCCGGCACTCGATGCCCGCAACCTCCGCCCCGCGGTGTTTCAAAAAGTGCCTGGCTTGCTCCCTCAAGAGTCCCTCCCGGCGCAAGCTGGCCCTGTGGTAGTCACCCATTCAGGCGTGAACTACCGGGGTTTTGAAGAAACCGCTGGCACCACCACTTGGGATGCACAGTCCTACGGCAGCCTCCCGCCCCGCATTTATGCCAATGAAAAAGGAGAGCCGGTGGCCAACTGGCTTTTTTCGCTGCAAGCCGCAGGGCAAACCGACCGGGGTACCGCTCAGAACGTGCGCAAAAACGGCATCTGGGCCGATCCGCCTACCGCACGCGTAGAGGCCAACCGCACGGGCTTTCCCGCAGCAGTGCGTCTTGGCGATGGCACGGAAGTGATCATCAGCCACAACACGGGTCAGACTCCGTTCAAACTTTGGTCCGCCATAAAAGCGGCCAGCGGCACTACTTGGGTAGAAAAAGCCATTCCCGGCCCTACTGGCATCGGTGTGCTTTGGCCTACGGCTGCGGTCGGCGGTGCAAACAAAAATGTGATCCACGTCCTTGGCATCACGACCCCAGTGGCCAACGTGCCGGGTGTAATCTACGAAGGCATGAACGGTCACCCGCTGTACTTCCGCTCGAAGGATGGTGGTAAGACTTGGGATAAGACGGCGGTCATCCTGCCGGGTATCGACAAAACCAAATTCACGGGAATCGAAGCCACCAACTATGTGATTGATGCTGACGGAGACAACGTAGCAGTGGCGGTGTTCAGCAGTTGGAATGACTTGTTCATCCTGAAATCCACCGATGGCGGCGACACTTGGACGAAAAAGATGGTCTCCAATTTCCCTGACAAATTGGAGAACTACGATGGCAACCCGGCCATCACCTACGACTCTACCGACTTGGTGTACCCAAGCCCCGTAGCAAATGTGGCAGCCATCAACACCAACGATGGCTTCGGATCTATCTTGGTGGATCCTTCGGGCAAAACTCACCTCTTCGTGGGCCGCTCCATTGTGGTGGATACCGAATTTGCAGACA
>JAYSUY010000523.1:0-4455 GCA_043718855.1 Saprospiraceae bacterium
AATTCCAGTGATGGTAAAAGCGCAAGTTTTCTGATTGCTGGCCTCATCGGTAGCGGTGAGGGTAACCGTAACGGGCACTATTCCATTGATGGTCGAACTCGCGTTGGGGAACTGAGAAACGACAATGTTCGCTGGCATGGAGCAATTGTCAGTAGCCGAAGGTGTACCCGTAAAGTTGGGCATCACGGCTTGGCAGGAATTGTCCAACTGAATGGTTTGGTTGCTTGGGCAGCCGCTTAGCGTGGGCCTGGTGTTGTCCTGCACCGTGATTGTGAACGAGCAGTTGGTCGCCACTGCATTGCCCGCTACATCAGTGTAGGTGTACACTACCGTGTATGGTGTGCTGCTGACCGCCAGCGAGGTGCCGCTGGTTGGGCCAGAAACGTAGGTCGCCGCGCCCGTGCCGTCGCAGTTGTCTGCGAAAGTTGGGGCGGTGTAGGTCACCGTCACTGCGCAGTCCGCACCGCCGTCATCGTTGGTGAACAGGGCTATGTTCGCTGGGCAACCCACGAGCGTGGGCTTGGTGTCGTCCTGCACCGTCACCGTGAACGAGCAGTTGCTCAGCACGGCATTTCCAGCCACGTCAGTTTTGGTGTACACCACCGTGTACGGTGTGTTGCTGACCGATAGCGAAGTGCCGCTCGCGGGGCCGCTCTGCAAGGTCGCCGTACCTGTGCCGTCGCAGTTGTCTGCGAAAGTTGGGGCGGTGTAGGTCACCGTCACAGCGCAGTCCACGCCGCTATCGTCGTTCGTTTTGAGCAGGATGTTGGAGGGGCAGCCAGTAAGCGTAGGTTTGGTGTCGTCCTGCACCGTGACCGTGAAGGAGCAGTTGGTCGCTACGGCGTTGCCCGCTGCGTCAGTTTTGGTGTACACCACCGTGTACGGCGAGCCGCTGACATTCAGCGAGGTGCCGCTGGTCGGGCCGCTGACGTAGGTCGCCGCGCCCGTGCCGTCGCAGTTGTCTGCGAAAGTTGGGGCGGTGTAGGTCACCATCACGGCGCAGTCCGTGCCGCCGTCGTCGCTGGTTTTCAGCAAAATGTTGGATGGGCAGCCGACGAGCGTAGGCTTAGTGTCGTCCTGCACCGTCACGGTGAAGGAGCAATTGGTCACCACCACATTTCCAGCCACGTCAGTTTGGGTGTACACGACCGTGTACGGCGAGCCGCTGACGTTCAGCGAGTTGCCGCTGGCTGGGCCAGAAACGTAGGTGGCCGTACCCGTGCCGTCGCAGTTGTCGGAGAAGGTAGGAGGCGTGTAGGTCACCGTCACGGCGCAGTCCGTGCCGCCGTCGTCGCTAGTTTTCAGCAAAATGTTGGATGGGCAGCCGACGAGCGTGGGCTTGGTGTCGTCCTGCACCGTCACCGTGAACGTGCAGTTGGTCAGCACCGCGTTGCCCGCCACATCGGTGTAGGTGTACACGACCGTGTACGGTGTGCTGCTGACCGCCAGCGAGGTACCGCTGGCCGGGCCGCTGACGTAGGTGGCTGCGCCCGTGCCATCGCAGTTGTCTGCGAAAGTTGGGGCGGTGTAGGTCATCGTCACGGTGCAGTCCGCGCCGCCGTCGTCGCTGGTTTTCAGCAAAATGTTGGAGGGGCAGCCTACTAGGGTTGGCTTGATATTGTCGGTCACCGTGACCGTGAACGAGCACTGCGTAGCAGCGTTCGTAGCAGCATCGCTGACGTTGTAAGTCACTGTGGTCGTGCCTGTTGAGAAAGTTGCACCAGGAGCGTGGCTGCCTGTTGGAGTGAGCGCGCCGTCGCAGTTATCGGTTGCTGTAGGCGGTGTCCAAGTGGCTACGGCATTGCAGGAGTTTGCGTTGGTGTTGATGTCAATGTTTCCGGGGCAGCCGCTGATGATGGGCTTTTCGTCGTCCGTCACCGTCACCGTGAAGGAGCAGTTTGTGGCGGCGTTGCTGGATGCGTCTACACCCGTGAGGATCACCGTGGTCACGCCTTTGTTGAAGGTCAAACTGCCGCTTCCCGTGCCGTCGGCAATGCCCGTGACCGCTGCGATGGTAGTCGCGCCGCTGGCCGAGTAGCCCCAAGTGGAGCCAGAGCAGTTGTCCGCGATGGGGTCAGCGATGGTGTATGAGCCGTTGCAGTTGCCCGTGCCGTTGCTACTCGTGACAACGGTCCGATCAGAGCAGGTCAAAGTAGGCGCAGTAACATCACGCACTTTGACATTGGCTTTGCAGGTGGCAGTGTTGCTGTTGCCGTCGGTGACGGTGAGCGTGACGACGGTGCTTGCGCCATCGTGGCTGCCCAGCCCGGTGGTGACATCAATGTTGAACAAATCCCACTCGGTGGTCAGCGTGGTGAACGCCGATGCGCCTGTACCTGAGGGGTTTGTGGTGATGCCTTGGCTCACAAATACTTTGCGGCGCAGCGTTTTGTCGGCTGTGGAATAGCCGCCAGCCCCGGTCCATGCAGTGCCGGGGTCGTTGCCAAATTTTCCAAAAATGTCCACGTTCTGACTTGTAGTTGTTTTGAACAGCACCAAAGCGTCATTGCCGTTAAAGTTGACAGCACCTAAGTTGGTCGCTCCGGCAACTACCGGAGCAGAAGCGTTTTTGTACACCACTACGGCACCCGCTGCAAGTGTGCCGCTCAGTGCAGAGGATGCGGGAGTAGCTGTGCCGTTGGCGTAGAGCCGCAATTCATAGTTGGCCAAGTTGACCGCCGCGCCTGTTGGGTTGTAAATCTCCACGTATTTGTTGTTACCCGAACCTTCCACATACTCCGAAATGAACAGTTCGGGATAAGTGGGGAACAGGTTGCTGCAACTCACGGTGGCGGGCGAAACCGCCAAACTGCTGATCGTGCAGTTGTCTGTGCTGCCGTTGTTGATGGAAGCCGCAGAGATGGTGGCGTTGCCAGCATTGTCCAAATCAACCAAGACAGTCGTGCCGATACAAGTAGCCGTTGGGCTTTGGCCGTCGGCGATGACCACATTAAAGACACAGGAAACAGTCGCATTGGAAGCCGCATCGGTAGCATTCAACTCAACTGTTGTGGTGCCGCCATTGAAGTTCAACGAGACGCTGTTCTGCCCGTCGTTGCGAGTGGTGAGGGCCAAAGTGGTGGCTCCGCTGGCTTGGTAGGTCCAAGTTGCGCCCGTGCAGTTGTCCGTCACCGGGTCGGCGATGGTGTAAGCAGCGACGCAGCCCGCGCCCGCCGAAAGATTGACCGGAGAACTTGGGCAAACGAGCACTGGCAACTCGTTGTCGTTGACAGTCACTGTGAAGGAGCAAGTTGTGGCGTTGTTGCCCACAGCGTCTCTGCCCGTGAGGGCAATGCTGTTGGCACCTTTGTTCAAAGTCAAAGCACTGCTGTTGGTGCCGTCGGCAATGCCCGTCACCGCAGTAATCGTGGTCGCGCCCGAAACAGCATAGCCCCAAGTTAAGCCAGTCGGGCAATTGTCTGAAATTGGATCAACGATGGTGTAGGCTCCTGTGCAGTCGCCCGTGCCGTTGCCGCTGGTGTTGATTGGCGCAGGCGAGGGGCAAGTGAGTGTCGGTGCCGCAAGGTCTCGCACCGTCACGGTCGCCGTGCAGGTGTTCGAGTTGCCGTTGCCGTCGTTGATGGTGAGCGTGACGGTAGTGCCAGATGGTGGGCCAGTGTGGCTGCCGAGGCCAGTCACGACATCTATGTTGAACTGATCCCACTCGGAAGAGAGCGTTAAGAAAGCGCCTGGCCCCGTGCCTCCGGGATTAGTGGTAATGCCCTGATAGACCGCAGATTTCCGTCGAAGGGTTTTGTCAACGGTTGTATTTCCGCCTAATGTCCATGCAGCACCTGGGTCGTCGCCGATATTGCCGAAGATGTCCGCGTTTTGGTTGGTCACGGTGTTGAACAGTGCGATGGCATCGTCGCCGTTCCAGTTCACCGCACTCAGTACAGTGGCCGTGCCAGCGTAAATCGTGGCTGCGCTGTTTTTGTAAACCACCGTAGCACCAGCAGCGAGGCTGCCGGAAAGGGTGTTGGTCGTAGTCGGTGAAGATGCTCCGTTGGCGTAAGTACGCAACTCGTAGTTCGCCAAGTTGATGCTACCAGATGTCGGGTTGTAAACTTCTATGTATTTGTTGTTGGAAGACCCTTCCACATACTCCGAGAAGAACAACTCCGTCGCTACGGGGGTCACGTTCGTACAGTTGAATGTGCTGGGACTCACCCCCACCAAATTGACCGTGCCGCAGTTGTCCGTGCTGCCGTTGTTCACCGCGCTCGGCAAGAGCGTAGCGTTGCCCGAGCCGTCGAGCGTGACGGTGGCATTTTGGCAAATCGCGGTAGGCGCTTGGTTGTCTGTGACGACGACACTGAAGGAGCAAGTGGTCATGCCGCAGGTGTTAGCGGCGGTCACCACGACATTGGTGGTACCTCGGTTAAAAGTAGAGCCACTGCCCGTGCCGCTGCCGCTGCCCGGAGTGGCTCCTGTAAATGAGTAAGTTAAGGTAGG
>JAYSUY010000524.1:0-4449 GCA_043718855.1 Saprospiraceae bacterium
GACTTTTCCAACCGCTACCGGCTCTGGCAATTTGTGGAAGACGAGGTAAAATACACCGCTTCGGCGACGGCGGCTTTCACCCATAAATTCAAACAGCCCGGCCACTCCCTCCAAATCAACGGCAGTTACTACTTCCACCGCGAGGATGAAAAATACGCCTTCACCAACACGCTGCCCGCCTCCACCGGCACCGATGCCTTCAAGTTGCTGTCCGACGAGCATGTCTCGGATTTAAACCTCGATTACACCAAACCGCTCAAACAAGGCCGCGCAGAGGCCGGCCTGAAACTCCGCCGCCGCAGCATCCCGGTGAACATGCAGTTTTTTCCGGGGGCCAATTCGCCCCTCGACACCAACGCGGGTGGCTGGGCCAACTACTACGAAACGATACCTGCGCTGTACGGCAACTACGTTTTCGAGACCCAAAAATGGGAAGTCGAGGGTGGCCTTCGGCTGGAATATGTACGGGTGAAGTACGACGTGAACCCCGACCACAATACCTACAAAAGCGACGGCTACGCCTACACGCAGCCTTTCCCCAACTTACGTTTTGCCTACAAAATCAACGACTTGAACAAACTGTCGCTGTTTTACAACCGCCGTGTGGACCGCCCGAACGAGGTGGACATCCGCATCTTCCCGAAGTACGACGAGCCGGAACTCATCAAAGTAGGCAACCCGACCTTGCAGCCCCAGTTCACCAACACCATCGAGTTGGGCTACAAAAACGTGCTGCCGCGCGGCAGTTTTTACGCGGCTTTGTACCACCGCATCATCGCCAGCACCATCACCCGCATCGCCACCCAAGTACCGGGGAGCGTGCTGCTGTACAACATTTTTCAAAACGCGGGGGGAAGCAGCAACACGGGCTTGGAGTTGGTTTTTCAGCAAAAACCCGCCGCCTGGCTCTCGTTCACTGCCAGCGCGAATGTCTACCAAAACACGCTGGATGCCTTCACGGTCAGCAACCGATACCCAACCCCCACCGTTTTTTCTGCTGAAAAACAGCAACTTACCTCCGGCAACATAAAACTGAACAGCACCCTGCGTCTGCGCAGCGGGTGGGAGGCGCAGGTCTCGGCGGTGTATCTCGCCCCCGACCTCATCCCGCAGGGGAAAATCGGCAGCCGCGCCGCACTGGATTTGGGCATCAAAAAAAGCATCCAACACGGCAAGGGCGAGGTCTTCGTGAACGCCACCGACGTGCTGAACACGATGCAAATCCAGAAGGAAATCAAGGGCGCGGGTTTTGTGCTGAACAGCACGGACTACTACGAGACACAGGTGCTGCGGGCGGGGTACAACTACAAGTTTTGACACCGTGTTTTTGAAACACAAAAGCCACGACAGGCCCTCTTTTGTGTCTCTTTTGTGCCTTTTGTGTTTCAAAAACAGACCGTTACGGCGCATCGTACAACGCAGCCGCACCCCGCAGCGCAGCCGCAATTCGCTTCACTACTAAGCGCGGCCCAAGCACCTTCAGCCCCGGCCCGAACCCCAGTATCTCGCGCTCCAACTCGAAGTTGGGCACCACCTCAATTTGGATGATGGCGCTGCCGTCTATCTCCTTCAAAACCATCTGGCTGGGGTGCAGTGGCTTGGTCAGTACGTAAGGTTTCATCAGCGGACTGACCTCCAGAATTACCTTGACCGCGCGGGCCGTTTCGGATTTGGTGACCCCGATCACATCATCAAAATAATGGTCAAAATCCACACTGGGGTGCGGCACGAACGGCTCGCGGGGAAGTACCTGCACCGCTTCGATGCGGTCGAGCGCGAGAGTGAGCAGTTGGGTTTGGTTTTTGTTTTTAGCAATCAAAAACCAACGGTTTCGATGTTCTTTGAGCAAATACGGGCAATAAGCACCCTGCTTTGCAGTCCGGGCCTTGAATGAGCGGTAGTCGATTTGCAAGACGTGGCGAGCGGCAATGGCCTTGTACAACGGGTCGATCCAGTCCAAGCCCCGCAGCAGTGCATTGCCCTCAAACTGGATGATGTTGCGCCCCTCCGTGCGGTTGCGGTGCAGGTTATTTTCAAGTTTGGCGATCATCTCGCTCATCTCCCCGAAGTGGTTGAAGCCATTGAGGTGCTTCAAAATACCCACCACCTCGTTCATTTTCTGTACGTCAGCAGCCGTCAGTTTCGACTGGGTGATGCTGAACGCCGGGTCTTCGTAGGTGTAGTGTTTTTTGTCCGTCACGACGATGGGTGCACTGTACAGTTTGCTGCTGCGCATCGTCTGCAAATCCAACTGCACCGTGCGTTTGCTCACGCCGTCGCGGATGCCCTCGTACTCGTACAGCGCCTCCGACACCTTCTCGATCAGGTGTTCGAGCGTCCACTTGCGGGCGCGGTTGCGCAAGCAGTCATCAATGGTTTTGTAGCGGATGAGGGCGAGTTTGTTGAGTGCCATGATGCGGAGATGTATCCCGGAACTCCGTTCCGGTCGGGTAAAAACTTAACCACCCAGCCATCGCGACAACAATGGGACGCGGATCGAACGGATTAAACGGATTAGACACGGATTTTTAGGCGTGAAGGACCATCTCGAAAATCCATGTCTAATCCGTTCGATCCGTGTCCCATTGTTGTCGCGGTGGCTGGGTTTCGGGTTTCGGGAACTTGCAGCCGTCACACGAGGTTTGTGGCTTTCGGTTGAAAACACGAAGGTAGTCCGCTGCTCCGTTTTACTGCGCAATCTACTTGCGCAGTATTTTTTAAGGATAACCTTTTTGAAAAAATATTTTGCTCCAAACAATTCATTGTCAACAATTTGAAATTAATTTTTTAAGAAAATTTTACGCAGCCAATTACTGCGCAAATACATTGCGCAGCAGGTTTTTCACCTTTGCAGCATCAAAAATATGAAAGCGAAACACCACAACAAGTCAGCAAAATCAAAAGTCATGATCAAAGGAAAAGACCTCCTGTTTTTGGGATTCACCGAAGGAAAAGCCCTCGGCACTGCCCTCGAAATCGCTGCTACCGCCTTCTCGGAGGCCAACAAACAGCAAACCCTGACCACCCTGAACCGGGTGCGCAAAAACCCCGAAGCCTACCTCGACGACCCCGCGCTGGCTCTTCTGGCCACAGCCGTCATCGAAGCCGCTGCCGAAGAGGCCGCCAAAGCCACCATCGAATTGAAAGAAACCGCCGACGAGTACACCATTTTCGGAAAAGACCAGATCGAAGAAGGCGCATTGAACCAGATGAACATCGCCATGCGCCTACCCGTGACGGTGGCAGGCGCACTCATGCCCGATGCACACCAGGGCTACGGCCTGCCCATCGGCGGGGTACTGGCCACCAAAAACGCCGTCATCCCCTACGGCGTGGGCGTGGACATCGGCTGCCGCATGGCGCTGTCGGTGTTCGACATCCCGGAGGAGCACTTCTTCGATCACCGCTCTTTTTACAAGCGCGAACTGATCGCGCACTCGGTTTTTGGCGCAGGCAACGGCTTCAGCGGAAAAGACCGCGCTTACAACAACGTGCTGGATCGCAAGGAGTTTGAGATGAACGGCCTGCTGCGCGGACTAAAAGACAAGGCGTTCGCACAGTTGGGGTCGTCGGGCGGCGGCAATCACTTTGTGGAGTGGGGCATCATTGATTTTGCCGAAAAAGACGAGGCGCTCGGCATCGAAAAAGGCCGCTACCTCGCGCTGCTGACCCACTCCGGCTCTCGCGGACTGGGTGCTACGCTGGCCGGGCATTACACCCGAATCGCCAAAGAACAGTGCAAATTGCCCGCTTACGCAGCCAATCTGGCCTATCTTGACCTGAACAGCGAGGCCGGACAGGAGTACTGGCTGGCGATGAACTTGGCGGGCGACTATGCTTCGGCTTGCCACGAGGTGATCCACCGCAAACTGACCAAAGCCATCGGCGCAACGGTGCTGGCGAAGGTGGAAAACCACCACAACTTCGCTTGGAAGGAAATGCTGGACGGCGAGGAGGTAATCGTACACCGAAAGGGCGCGACCCCGGCAGGCAAGGGCGTGATGGGCATCATCCCTGGCTCCATGACCGCTCCCGGATTTTTGGTGCGCGGCAAAGGCGATACCACTGCGCTCAACTCGGCCTCGCACGGCGCAGGCCGCCAGATGAGCCGCACACAGGCGAACAAAAACATCAGCAAAGCCGACCTGAAAGCCGTGCTGCAAGACTTGGGCGTGTCGCTGATCGGAGGTGGATTGGACGAAGCGCCAATGGCTTACAAAGACATCCACCAGGTGATGGCTTCGCAGACGGAATTAGTGGACGTGGTGGCCAAGTTTACGCCCAAAATGGTGCGTATGGCGGATGACGGGAGCCGCGAAGATTGAAGAAATATTTTCGGAGGAACTGTGGCACACTGGGAATGTGTGCCACAGTTAGGTGGCAGATTACTAGTATGCGGATAGAAAAACTCCGCTGTTCTATAAAGAAAAGACAAAGCCCCGTTTGATC
>JAYSUY010000525.1:0-13129 GCA_043718855.1 Saprospiraceae bacterium
AATAAAGGTCCAAATTTGGGGTGACGGTTTTGTTGCTGTTGAGGCACGAGGAGGGCGTTTAGTGGGGCCTAAACAACCGACGAGCAACGAAAACAGCGGTAAAACAAGTCCGCCAAATTTGGACCTTTATTCCAGCACCGTTCCTTAGGTACATGCCGTCCACAAATTTGATGGAGCAAACACTTTATCGACATCGGCTGTTACCTTCGCAACCACAATTCAGGGTTTGTTTTGAAAAAGTCATTGATTTCCAATCAATTAAAAGCCGCGCTGCTCGCGCTGCTTTTTGTGTCGGCTTGGCTCTCCAAGTCGGCGCACGGTTTTTTCTTGCACCACCACGACGACCACCCGGTCTGTCATGCTGCCTACGAAAAAGGCCAACACCTCCACGACGAGCGCTACGCAGGTGAAGATTGCTCTTGGTGCCACTTCCTGCTCTCTGTGCCGGAAGTGCTGAGCATCCCGGTCGCCCTATTCCCGCCCACCTTTCTTCCTGACACTGACGCTCCAAGTTTTTACTCGCCCATTTGTGCGAACTCAGTCCTCGGAGCCATCCGCCTACGCGGGCCGCCTGCTGCTGGGGCGGTGTAAAAATGTGGTAGCACGGCGTTCACGCCGTCAGGATAAGGGGCTTTTACGCCTCGAATATCACTTAAATGCGCCGTAAACGGCCCATTTCCTGACGGCGTAAACCCCGTGCTACCACCCAAGGCGCCGCCAAGTGCGCACCGTTTTTCCACATTTCAATTTTCTGATCATGCTCAAAAGCAAAGCCGCCATCGCAGGCCTTTGTTTGCTGTGTGCAACTGTACTCGCTGAGGCACAAGATTGCCACATCGCCCTGCGCGGACACGTCCGCGAGGAAGGCTCCGAAGCCCCAATGGCCTACGCTTCCGTGTTTGTGCGGGAAGCCGGCAAAGGCGCGACCACCGACGAAAACGGCTACTTCGCCATCCCCAACCTCTGCGAAAACACGGTCTACACCGTCGAAGTACGACATTTGGAGTGCGAACATTTCACCCAAATCGTGCGGGTCGTAGAACATCTGGAGGTGTGTTTCCATGTGCAGCACAGCAATACGCTGGCCGAGGTGTTGGTGCATGAAAAAGCCCTCGCACTGCGTCCGACACAAGCCGAAGTCACTGTAAATCAGGCTGATTTGGAAGCCACACGTGGACTGAACTTGGGTGAAACGTTGAAAAAACTGCCCGGCGTGACGCTGCTCAACACCGGAGCGACCATCGCCAAGCCCGTCATTCAGGGTCTGCACAGCAATCGCATTGCCATCGTGAGCAACGGCGTGGCGCTCGAAAGCCAGCAGTGGGGCAGCGAGCACGCGCCGGAGATTGACCCTTTCGCAGCCGACAAAATCTCGGTGGTGAAGGGAGCCGCCGGGGTGCGCTACGGGGTGGGCGCTATGGCCGGGGCCATCGTGCTGGAACCCGCGCCGCTGCGCGAACAAGCCGGCATGGGCGGCTGGCTATCGCTCGGCGGTTTCAGCAACGGCAGGAGCGGCGTGGCAGCAGGGGCGACGGACTGGCACCTGCCCGGCAAGTCGCTGGCATTCAGGCTACAAGGCACGGCCAAGCGCAGCGGAAACCTCCGCGCACCACAGTATTTTTTGGGAAATACGGGGGCTTCGGAGTTGAATTTTTCCTCCTTGGCTGGCTGGAAAAACGCCCGCTGGCAGCATGAGGTGGGCGCGAGCCGCTTCGACCAGCGCATCGGCATCCTGCGGGCGGCGCACGTCGGCAACCTGACGGATTTGCAGCGAGCGATTGACAGCCAGGTGCCGCTCAACAACCGCGACGAGTTTACCTACGACCTGCTGCGCCCGTATCAGGATGTGCAGCACAACACGCTGAAATACAAGGCGGTGCTGCGCATTTCGGAGAAATGGAAGGCCACCGGGCAGTACAGTTTTCAGCACAACCGACGGCGCGAGTACGACGTGGTGCGCAGCACCGGGGCGGCGGCGAGCAAGGCGCAGGTGGCGTTCCGGCTGTGGAGCAACACGCTGGACGCTGCGCTCGAACATTTCCCCATCCGTCACTGGCAGGGTGGCGTAGGGGTGCAAGCCGTGCAGCAGACGAACTTCGTGAGTCGGGGCGGCTTCATCCCTGACTATCAATCGTTTGGCGGCGGCCTGTGGGCGATGGAACGCTGGCGCAGGTTCCCCTCGCCCTGGGAATTTGAGGTGGGGGCGCGCTACGATTTTCGGCAAACCAGCGCCACTACCGACGGCAACCTGAACGATTTGGACACCTTGGTAAGCTTCGGCAACCTCTCCGGCACGGTGGGGCTGCTGTACCACGCGGGCCAGCACTGGACGCTGAGCCTGAACACCGGCCAGGCTTGGAGACCGCCCCATGTGAACGAACTCTTCGCTCGCGGGGTGCATCACGGGGCGGGCACTTACGAGCAGGGCAACCCCGCGCTACTGCCCGAAAAGGCCTGGAACACCAATCTCTCAGCCCGCTTCGAGCGCAACCGCTGGTCGGCGATGCTGACGCTGTACCGCAACGCGATGCGCGATTTCATCTACCTCAATCCGGGCCTGAACACGGTGCTGACTGTGCGCGGCGCATTCCCGGCTTATTCCTACCAACAGGCGCAACGCGCTGTTTTGCAAGGCATTGACGTAAACCTGACGGTGCCGCTGCCGCTCGGTTTTTCCGCCGAAGGCGGCCTCTCGCTGCTGCGCGGCCACCGCGTCGTGGAGGTTTTTAAGGGAGAGAAACAGCACGACTGGCTGCCGCTGATGCCAGCCGACCGCTGGCAATATGGGCTGAAATGGAACCCTCGCCTCGGCTCTTCTGGAAAAGGAAAAAGTTATGTGAGGGTGAGCGGAACGACGGTGCTGCGTCAGTCGCGCATCCCTGCGGAGGGCTTGCTGAAAGCGGTTCCGGCGGGATTCACTGCCCTGAGTTTTGATGCGATGCACACGTTTCGGCTCCGCTCGACTCGTCCGACGACTTCAAGTCGTGGGACGAATGATGTCCTGCTTGACATCGGCCTGACGGCCCAAAACCTAACCAACGCTCGCTACCGCGAGTACCTCAACTTTTTCCGCTACTACGCCGACGAGCCGGGGCTGAACCTGGGGCTGCGGGCGAAAATCACCTTCTGACAACAACTTGATTTTCAAATTTTTATCATTCATCAATCATTTTTTTCAAATCATGCAACACACAAAAATTGCACTGCGCACCTTTCTTTTCGCCCTGCTGACAGCAGGCATCTTCACCACTGGCTGCAAAGACGGCGACGACGACACTGTTGAAGAAAACATCACCAAAGTGGAAGTCCAACTCACGGGCGGCGGCATCAACAAGAAGTTCAAGTGGGAAGATGCTGACGGAGACGGCGGCAACGCGCCGACCATCGAAAGCATTGACATTCAGCCGAATGTGGTGTACACGGCGTACATCCAGATCTATGACGGGGCTACCCAAATCACCTCCGAAATCGAGGACGAGAAAAATGATCATCTGTTCACGTTCACGGTAACTGGTGCTAACCTGACGGTGGGTGACTTGGACCTTGACGACAATGGCAAGCCCTTCGGTATCAACCCGAGGTGGACGACCGGCGCGGTTTCCACTGGCTCGGTGAACATCAAACTGTACCACGAGCCGACGGATAAAACAAACGCGGCTGCTCCCGGCGGGGATGTGGATTTGGACGTGACGTTTCCGGTGAAGATTCAGTGATTTTGCGGGTTAATCCGGGTTGCTACGGGTTTATCAGGTTGATTATCAACTTTATCAACCTGATAACCCTCATCAACTCCCTACTTCAAATGCCCAACAAACCCGACCATCTGGAAAGTGAACAGCCCGATGCCGGCGGCGACCAAGCCACAGTTGGCGCTCTTTTGAAAGGTGGCAAAACTGCCGCGCTGGCGCCACAGGTTGATGAGGAAAAGGATGGGGACGAGTGCGATGATCTGGCCCAGTTCGACTCCCACGTGTGAACAGTTGGGTCGAACCTGTTGGGCCGGTGTGCGGCTGCCGGTTCTGCAAGCACTTACGGTTGGGGGGGCTGGTTTGGATTTTTGGTATAGAGAAACGATAGGAATGCACCATTACCCTCTTCCCAAGTACAAAAACAATGAGACCAGTTTTCGGGAGAGTCTTGTGCGCAACCAGTCGGTAATATCTGAGGTGAGTCATCTGTGGTATTTTTGAGAAGAAAAATAAATTTTTAGGTTAGTCTAAAAATAAAATTTAATTTACCTTGCAACAAAATTCGACTACTAATAATTTGAATCGGATTCGGCTTGACATGAGAAAACTACTCGCCCTCATACTGCTGCACAGCATCGTTGGACAACTCTCCGCCCAAATGCAAAGCAAACTCTCCGGCAAAGTCCTTGATGCCATCACCCGCGAACCCGTAGTGGCCGCCACCGTGTTCTTCTTGGACAGTTCCGGCGGGTTGGTCACTGACACTGCCGGGCAGTTCTCGTTGCCGCTGCGGTTTGCAGGTGCCATCACCATCCGCTCGGTGGGCTACAATGCTTGGACGGGGACGCTGGCCGACCCTTCGCGCGAGCAAACCATCCTGCTCGAACCTTCCGAAAACGAACTCGGCACTGTGGTCATCTCGGCCACGCTCAAAGAGGTGTCGAAAGATGTTTCGCCGATCCCGGTGGAGGTCTATACGCCCAAGTTTTTTCAAAAAAATGCCACCCCCAGTCTTTTTGAAGCACTCACGGTGGTCAACGGTGTGCGCCCGCAACTCAACTGCAACGTCTGCAACACGGGCGATATCCACATCAACGGCCTGGAAGGCCCCTACACGCTGATTACGATTGACGGAATGCCCATCGTCAGCGGCCTATCCACGGTGTATGGTCTGAGTGGTATTCCCAACGGATTGGTGGAGCGCATTGAAGTGGTGAAAGGCCCCGCCAGCACGCTCTACGGCTCGGAAGCCGTGGGTGGCTTGATCAACATCATCACCAAAAGTGCCGGCACTGCGCCGCGTGTGTTCGTGGACATGTTTGGCACCAGCATCGGCGAGTTCAACTTCGATGTATCCGGCAAAGCCAAGGTCAGAAACGCCCATACTTTGCTGGGTATCAATTATTTCAACTTTCAAAACCGCCTCGATATCAATGGCGACAACTTTACCGACATCACGTTGCAAGACCGCATTTCGGTGTTTAATAAGTGGAATTTTGACCGAAAAGACAGCCGCATCGCATCGATCGCCGCCCGCTACGTGCAGGAAAATCGCTGGGGCGGCGAATTGCAGTGGGAGCCCCTCTGGCGCGGCACAGATAGCATTTACGGCGAGAGCATCTACACCAAACGCCTCGAGTTTTTGGGTAAATACCAACTGCCCATAGCAGCCCGCCGCATAATGCTTGATGCCTCTTGGAACCTGCACGATCAGGATTCGTACTACGGCAATATCCTGTACCTCGGTCGTCAACAGGTGGCCTTTAGCCAGATGACCACCGACCTGCCTTTCGGCAAACGCCACGACGCGCTGCTCGGCGCGGCCCTTCGCTTCACGGAATATGACGACAGTACCCCTGCTACCGCCTCGTCCGATGGCGTGGCCAATCAGCCTGCTCGCACTTGGCTACCTGGCCTGTTCCTGCAAGATGAAATCGCACTCCACTCGCGTCATATCCTCCTGCTCGGTCTGCGCTACGACTACAATTCGGCCCACGGCAGCATCCTCACGCCACGACTGAGTTGGAAATGGGCCAAAAACGCGCAGCACATCCTGCGCCTGACGGCTGGATCGGGCTATCGGGTGGCCAATATTTTCACCGAAGAACACGCCGCGCTGACGGGTGCACGGGAAGTCGTGATTGCCGAAAACCTGCTGCCCGAACGCTCTTGGAACGCCAACCTGAACTACGTCCGCAAGTTTTTCCCAAAAAGGGCAGGCTTTATCGGGCTGGACGCTTCACTGTTCTACACCTATTTCAGCAACCAAATCGTGCCTGACTACAAAACCGACCCGAACAAGATCATTTTCGACAATCTGGACGGCCACGCCGTGTCGTCGGGCGTGTCGCTCAACCTCGATTTCAATTTCCTGAATGGCCTGAAAATCATCGCGGGCGCAACGGCGATGGACATTTACCGCGTGGAAAATGGCGAGCGACTGCCGCAACTTTTCGCCCCGCCGCTGTCCGGCACCTGGACGGTGACTTACCCCATCACAAAATGGAAATTGGCGCTGGACTACACGGGCATCCTGAACAGCCCGATGCACCTGCCAGTGCTGCCCAACGACCCACGCCCGGAGCAATCGCCCTGGTTTTCTATCCACAACGTGCAGATAACCAAGCAGTTCAAGCACGGCATCGAACTGTATATCGGGGTGAAAAACATCTTCGGCTTTTACCCGCGTGAAGACGTGATACTCCGCGCTTTTGACCCCTTCGACAAACAGGTTGACGTGAACAACCCCAACGGATTCACTTTCGACCCGACGTACAACTACGCACCGATACAACGGCAGCGGGCTTTGTTGGGGATGCGGTGGACGCTCCGATAGATTACCTAACTCATGTTACGCACAGGCGAGAATGGAACACCAAAATGACCGATACCGCCGAAGTAGCAACCATGTTCAGTTTGGAGTAAACCGCCGTAGGCAGCAAACGTGGTCGGTGGTATCGGCGGTGACGGTCATTTCGGTGTTCCATTTGTCTCGTGGTGAGTGCCACTCAGTATGGTCTATGACCAGACACTTGCCGGTACCTACGCCCAACTGGACGCTGCCAAAGATCGGGTTCTGCTTGGTGAAAACTTACACGACCACGCCGGGCTTCCTGAACTTTGAGCAGGAGGTGAACCAGTGGGAGATGGAGGGAACGATGAACGATGAACTATAAACGATGAACAATTCAAGACATTGAATTTCAGTGATTTGGATTGTCATTTTGCTTCACCCCGTTTTTTAACAAACACTCTTGACCCCAAAAAAAGCCGCCGCGAAAAGCAAATGCTTCTCGCGGCGGCCACTAAAATATTCGGAGAGACTCGCTCAACGCCAGCCGCAGACGATGGCGCAGACGGCCACCAGCGTCAGGGTCCAGTAGCCCACGTTTATAAGGACGTAACTGAGGCTGCGCTTCTCAAAAATAGCGTTGGTGCCGAACACGGGCAGGATGACAAATAACCCGTAAGCGATGCCGTGCGCGACACCGTGACGGAAAGTCACCCAGTCTTTCGGCGTACCGTCAAAGTTCAGGGAGGTCTGGTGAACATCCATAAACTGCATACGGGCCCAGAAGGCGAGCATGAGCGACAGCACGGTGGTGACGAGGAACATGATGGGCTTTGGCCCGGTGCCGAGACTTTCGGTGGTGAAGCCGTTGGCGCGCATCCATATGCCGCCGAGTACTTTCGGGTGGTAGTAAATGAAACCGATGACCATCGGCATGAGGGCAGCCACGATGATGGCGAGCCAGTTGATGTGCATTTCTTCCATAGTGTGTGACAAGTTTTGTTTTAAAATGTGGAGCAAACGTACAGAAGAGTTTTAAGGAACGTGTAAACAATAAGTAGTGAAGTTGAGGGAGTTTGTTGGCGAGGACGCCAACAAAGGCAAGTGCTTGGTTCTCAACGAATGCCGTTGTTGGCGTCCTCGCCAACAACTCGTTTTGAGCGATTGAATGCTTACAACTTATTTTTTACACGTTCCTAAAAGAGAAAAAAAACTTAAAACAAAAATTTTTGAGGGTGATTTGGTGGAGAGCGAAAGGGTGGAGGTGTCCAAAGCCCTGCCAAGTATCTGCTGATAGATTCTCTTCTATAGTTACAATGACGTTTTCGCAGGAATTGAAAACAATCAACTTCGCATCTTCTTCGCGTAGGCACTTTTGGATGAAACGCCCCTGAAAGAGGTAGTGTCGTTTGTGATATTCCAACTTTCCTTCAAGAGGGTAGCCCGGAGGCTTTCGTGAAATTTGTCTCTTGCCAAGTCTGCCTTTTTATCGTGCAAAAGTAAGAGAACTCACCGCTTCACTGCCCGGTACACCATCCCCTGCAACCTCGGCCTGTAATCCCCCGACATCAGTTTTCCGTTCTCCATCGTCGGGTAGGTGCGGTTGGATAAAAACAAGAAAATCAGGTTCTTGTCTGGGTCGGCCCAAGCCCCGATGCCCGTGAACCCCGTGTGGCCGAAGGTGCCGGGGCCAGCCAGCGGACTCAGGTTTTGCGACTCCTTCGGGTCCAGTTCTTTCATGTCGAAGCCGATGCCGCGCCGGGTGCTGCCTGTGTGGCGCGTGGTGTACAGTTGCACCGTTTCCGGGCGCAGGTACTGCCGACCCGCGTAGGAGCCGCCATTGAGCAGCATCTGAAAAATCTTGGCGAGGTCGTTGGCATTGGAAAACAAGCCGGCGTGGCCGCTCACCCCGCCCAACATCGCCGCGCCCATGTCGTGGACGTAGCCTTGCAAGCGCTGGCGGCGAAAGTAGCCGTCCTCCTCCGTTGGCACACAGCGGTCGGCCCAGCCCCGCTCCCAGGGGCGGTACGTCGTGGTGGCAAGGCCCATCGGGCGGTAGAAATTTTGCGCAGCAAACTCGTCCACCGGCTGGCCGCTTATGTTGCGGATGGCGCGGGCGGTGAGGATGAGGCCGAGATCGCTGTACTTGTACTTTTTGTCTTCGCGCAGCGGGCTGTCGAACACCTGCTGCCAGAGCGTGTCGCGCCACTCGTTTTTCATCCAAACTTGGCGGCCCACGGGCACCTCGAAGCCGCGCTCGGCTGTGCTGCGGTACAGTGCGGGTGAGAGGTTTTTATCTGCCGTCAGCGTCTGCTGGTAAAACGGAATCCAGGCTTGCAGACCCGCCTGATGCACCAGAATTTCCCGTAGCGTGAGGTCGCGTTTGTTGGTGCTGCGCAATTCTGGCACATAGCGCGACATAGCCGAGTCGAGCACAAATTTCTGATTATCAAATAGTTTCATGGCTGAGATGGTCGTCGCCGCCACCTTTGTCACCGAAGCCAAGTCGTACAAGTTTTCCAGCGTGACGGGTGTCGTCCGCCCGTAAGTGAGGTGGCCGTAAGCGCGGTGCCACACGATCTTCCCATCCTTCGCCACCAAGATTTGGCAGCCGGGAGCAGCCCCGCTCTCCACCATCTGCTTCACTAATGCGTCCATCAGCGCGAGCGAGTCACTGCTCATGCCCACTGCCTCCGGCAGCGTGTAGCCCAGCCTTTTTTGGGAAAAAATTTTCGTGATGCCCTGCCCGTAGCGAGCCGAAGGCGAGGCGGTGACTGGCAATTTCCCCCGGATGTCGATGGCTCCGAACAGGGCCTGCGCCGCCGATTCCTGCGCGATGGGGTCCTCGGTGAATGCTTCCAGCAGTACGGGTGCGAAGTCGAAGCGACCGAGGCTGTACGGGTTGCCGAACATGGTGACGGCCAGTGTACACACGTCGCTCAGCCGCCGCAGGAAGTTGAGTTGCGAGTCGGTGATGCCAAAATTGTCAGAGGCCCGCGAGCGGGTGCTGTGGATGCTGGCCAGCACCACGTCGTAGTGGCGGCGCAGCGTGTCGAGCAGGCGGAGTTGGGTCAGCGAGTCGATTTCCTTGCCTACATTGAAGTGGCCAACAGGCGCGTAGTATCCGCAGAAAGTCTGGAACACCGTTCGGCCCGTGTCGCCGAGCGAGAGCGTAGCGATGCGGGTTTTATCGAGGTCGGGGAAGCCGACGATGTCCGGCTGGTCGCGCACGAGCGTCATGGCCGCCTCGAAGAGTTGGCGTTTCAGCAGCAAGCCCTGCGGCGGGTTCAGGTCGCGGCGTAGGTGGGTCGTGTCCACCCGCTGCGGTGTGGTGAGGCCGAGGCGATATTTGGCCCTCAGCACGCGCTTCACGCTGGCGTTCACCTGCTCGCGGTCGAGTGTTTTTTCCGCCAAAGCCTGCTGCACGGCGCTGAGGGCTGCGCCCAAATCTGCTGGCAGCAGCACCATGTCGTTGCCCGCTCGGAGGGCTTCCACATCGGCTTGGCCGGGCTGAAAATATTTGGCCAGTCCTTTCATTTCCATCGCATCGGTGAAGATAAGTCCCTGATAACCAAGAGTTTTTCGCAGCACACCCTTCACCGTACTCTCGCTGAGCGTGGTGGGGCGGTTGGGGCGCGGATCGAGGGCTGGCACGCTGAGGTGGGCCACCATGATGGAGCCTACGCCCGCTTGCGCGAGGGCACGGAAGGGGAACATTTCGAGGCTGTCGAGCCGCTGGCGGCTGAACGGGAGGATGGGCAAATCGTGGTGCGAGTCCACGTCGGTGTCGCCGTGACCGGGGAAATGTTTGGCCGAAGCCAGCACCCCGCCGTCCTGCAAGCCTTGCATCATTTGTACGCCTTTGGCCGCCACATTGGCGCGGTCTTCCCCGAAGGAACGCTCGTTGATGACCGGGTTCTGGGGGTTGTTGTTGATGTCCACGCTGGGCGCGAAATTGACCGTAAAACCCAGTCGGCGGCAGTCGCGGGCGATTGCACGGCCCATCTGGTAGAGCAGTCGATTATCCTGCACCGCGCCGAGGGCAATGGGCTTCGGGTAGGAGATGGCGTTGTCGCGGAAGCGCATACCCAGCCCCCACTCGCCGTCAAGCGACACCATGAGGGGCAGGCGGTCGGCGTGGGCCTGATAGCGGTTGATGAGTTCGGCCTGGTGTTCCACCGTGCCGATGTGGCTAGGGTTGAAAAAGCAAATGCCACCAGGTTTGTACCGCCGCACGAGGTCGTCCACCTGCCGCTCGTAGGCAGTATCTAAGTCCACATGGCCGCGCACCGTGAAGAGTTGGCCCAGCCGCTCACCTTCGCTGAGGACATTGAACACGGAGTCCACCCACTGTTGCTCGCGTTGGTCGCCCACCGCGCCGTGTTTTTCTGGGTGAAAAAATGGGGCAGGCTGGGCGGCGAGTGTGGCGGCAATGAGGAGGGAGAGGAGGATGGGAAGGGCGTATTTCATGGGGCGAAGGACGGGAATTTGCCCTGTTTGGCTCAGTAGATTTCGAGCAGAGCTGCGGTGGGGTGAGTGAAGAAACTGTGTATGGTTGCTTCATTGTCAAGCACTTTTTTCACAATCTCCTTCGTGGTGACGTTTCCGCATTCAACCAGACCACTTTGGGCGGAAAGCCGCGAAAAGTGAGCATCCATTCATAAAACCCAGGTTGTATCCGAGCCTATTTACGTTCAACCTCCCGACCAGAGGTGCGGGACAGGCTCTCCCAGGTTTTGCGAAAGCCATATCCAACTTGTTCGCTGGGGGAGTTCGTCAAAACCGGATGGAGCAAGGTTTGCAAAACACAGGGTAAAATTCAGGAAACATACAACACATCGCACAACGCGACCCAGCACACGGCTACAAGTGGATACATTTGTAGCCCGATTGAACACAGATTGCCATGCACATTCAATTAAAACTCCGACCCCGCAACACCACTGTCCGGTGTGCCGCCGCTTTCCTCGAAGGCCCCGACCCCGCTGCCTGGCTGGCTGAGATCAGCCGCTGGGGCATCGCGCTGGAGCGGCTGCGTTGCTTCGCGCTGCCCCGTTCGCTGCAAACGGTGGAGCCAGCGGGGCTTCTGGTAGTGTTCCAGCAGACAACCGATGCCAAGCAAGCCGATGTGAAGGACCCCTACCAAGTGCTGGGCGGCAAACTGTACATCCCGACACAGGCCGATGTTTTTCCAGCCGTGCGCGACGACGAGTGGCCGCTGTTGCTCACCTGGGATGTGCAGGTGCTGCACCCCAACATTGGACTGGTGGGCTTCCACCACAGCGATGCGCTCGATTTGTCGGTGCTGCCCAAGTTCGGCCCACCCCGACCAGCAGACTGGGGGCTGGCACAAAACGGGCTGGCTTCGAGGCCCCCGTTCCGACAGATCGAGGTGCGCCAGCCCAAGCCCGACGACCTCATCCAGTCGCTGCGAAAAGACGAAGGCAGCAAGCCACTCTCCGACCTCTCGCCCAAAGACCCCTCCGAAAAACCAGCTGCGATGGATGGCCTGCGCCGCTACCTGCTGGAGCGGGCGCTCGCCGCTTCGGGCCGCTACCGCGACAATTTCGGTGACTCCAGCCGCCCCCATGATGGCAAAGATTGGCTGGCTGGCGTAGAGCAGTGGGTGCAGCGGCAGTTGGATTCGATCAGGAGCAAACGCCGCTCAGAAATCGAGCGACTGCTCGATCTCTTCGACCGAGACATCAACGAGGCGCTGCGTTATGCCCCGCCGTTAGACGACCCATATGAGAAGCGTGGTACCGCTCCGCCGACCACTGCCTTGGGGGCTCGCTCAACCGATTTCAGCCTCGGCAACATTGGCGGCGGCAGCACCTCCGATGCTTGGACGCTGGAAGACAAACACCTCAGCGACCTTCGCCAGAAGTATCATGCCGCCGCCCGAAAAGCCATCGCCGAAGGCGATTTCCGCCAAGCAGCCTACATCTACGCGCACCTGCTGCACGATTACAGCACCGCTGCCAACGTGCTGCGGCAGGGCGAATATTGGCGCGAAGCAGCCACGCTCTACAAGGATCACCTCCACAACCTGCCCGCCGCTGCCGAGTGCCTCGAAAGGGGCAAACTCTACTGGGAAGCCATCGAAATCTATGAAAAACTGGGCCGCCAAGAGAAAGTCGGCGACCTCTGCCGCCTCGCCGGAGCGGAAGAAAAAGCGGTAGCCGCATGGGAGAAACACATCGAAGTGGCCCTCCGCAACGACGATTACATGGACGCAACACGGGTGCTGCTGGAAAAAATCGACGACCCAGAACGCGCCAAAACCCTGCTGCTGGAAGCCTGGGGCAAACCGAGCAAACAAGCCGAGCCATGTCTGCGCCGATACTTCCAAACGGTGGCCGATACCGAGCGCGAGCAACTGCCCCAGCGGGTGCAGGAAGTGTTTCAGCGGCACACTGCGCAGCAGCAACGCCCCCAGTTCCTACAAGTCCTGCTGTACCTGGTGGAGCAACGCCCTGAAGCCGACGTGCTGGAGCCTTCGCGCCAGATCGCCTACGGCATCGTCAGCGATCTGGCGGGGCGGGGCGACACAGACAAACTGTTTTTGCTCCAAAAATTCCGCCCAGACGACTGCCTCTTGGCGGGCGACAGCAGCCGATTCGCAGATAAAAAACGCAGCCCGAAGGTG
>JAYSUY010000526.1:0-4442 GCA_043718855.1 Saprospiraceae bacterium
CACGGCATGGTTACCACTTTGCTCGCAATTGTAGCATGGACGACTATAGCCGGAATAAAATCCGGGACGCTCATTTTGGCTTAATTATGTCCACCAACAATGGAGGGGCTACTACTACTTTCCCAAACAACCACGATTATCGAAGAAATGAGTGGATTGGAACGAGCTACGTTGTAAACAGCGCATTATGGGCAGGATCACCCCCATTTATGCTTCGATGGCGGGTAGATGGTTCAATTCCCGGCCATATGCCTCCTATTCCTTTCTCCCCAGCAACGTGGTTTTCGTCCGTTTCAGGTGGGGGTAATCCAAGCTATTTAGCCTGCGATTATCCTCTACCGGATGTTGGAGAAGAGCCACCAACCGGGGATATCGCTCAAAAATTTGTGGAAGGCGGATATCCGTTCAACGATACGGTTTCTGCTTGGGACTTTGAGCGCGATCTGTTGACCCAGATGATCCGTTTCTTTAACACGTTTAGCGGCAATACTACGGCTACGCAGTACTACAATGGACAAGTGAATTCTGCCATCTGGCAGTTTGCCAAGGCCGAGCGGATGTTGCACGAAAGCATGGTTTTTGCGACTGCCCAACAGCAGTCTTTGGATGCGCTTTATGCAAGCAATACTTTGCTGGCAGACAGCCTTGGCCAGATAGAGCAATGGGAGGGGCAGGACACCACTGCCACCAACGCGGCTTGGCAAACAATAAAAACTGATCTTTTGCAGCAAATGGATGCGAATCGGGCGATTATCAACGCTCTGCTCAACAGCATCAGGGGGCAGCAGTTGGCGAACATGGAGGGTGCCCGCAGCTACATCGGCAACCTGCCTGAAAATACGCTGCTGGAATCGAACAGAAAAACCGTGCTTCGGCTGCTTGCCAAACGCTACACCGAGGAGGCTTGGACATCAGGGGACAGCACAGCCCTGCGGGCTGTGGCTTACTCCTGCCCGTACACGGGCGGCACGGCGGTGACGATGGCACGTGGGATGTTGCCCTATGGAGAGTCTGCCGCGTTTGTCAGAGAAGGTGAAGACCCGTATTGCCAGACCGAGCCGAGAAACCAGACTGGGCAAGCCCATCAGGAGTTTACCGTCTGGCCCAATCCGGCCGACCAGATTTTGATGGTGGCTTTTGCACACGATTTTTCGGGACGCTTGGAAGTCGTTGACATGACCGGAAGGGTTCTGCTGTCCAAACAGGTGCAGCAATCCCAACAGGAACGTCTCGACACGCAGACCTTGCCCATTGGTGCCTACCTGCTCCGGTGCATCGGCGACGGAGAGGTGTTGAAGCAAGCCATAAGATTTAGCATCCTTCGATAAGGGAAGCTAGTGCTTCCACCTACCCGGTGCGCCTGACTCAGGCGCACCGGGCTTTTCATTTTTCACTTCTTTGTCCAGCACCTGCCATGCTCAAACATATCCTTCTCCTCCATCTTCTTTTAGCCCCTATTCTTTTGCTCAGCCAATCCAAACGCGACTATACTTGGATATTGGGTTACCCTACTTATATCCCCGGCCAACCCAATTTTGAAAAATATGGCGGCATGAAAATGCACTTTACGGAAGATACGTCGTGGGTAGAAACCTTAAACTTCACCGGAGGCCCGGCCAGCGCAGTGGCAAACGACGAGAATGGGAACCTCTCGTTTTATACTACGGGGTGTGCTGTGTACAATCATGCATTGGATATGATGGAAAATGGAGATGAGATAAATCTTGGAGGGGTCTACTACTATGAAAATTGTGTAAAATACAAAGACTACTGGATAGTTCGAAGCGGTACTGCTGCTCTACCTATACCTGAAAAAGAGGGGCAGTATATGTTGTTTCATCTAAGAGGTGAGTTGACCTCTGATACAAGCGAAGAATTTGATAGATTTCATTATACAGATATTGACATGAACGCCAATGGAGGGCTTGGCAAGGTGCTGGCGAAGAACCAAGTCATTGTGAAAGACAGTCTCCACGATGCAGTATCGGCTGTGCGTCACGGCAACGGGCGCGACTGGTGGGTGCTCATCCCGCGTGGCATAGGGCGCGAGTTCTGGGAGATACTACTTACTCCAGAAGGACTGGCTAAGCCCATACTCCGCTCCAACCTACCGAACCCGCCTTTTCCGGTCAGGCTCTGGGATCCCACCATACCGCCTGGCGATGTCTTCGTGTTGCCGAATGAATACGCTTGGGAATCTTGGGGCGGACAAGCCATTTTTTCTCCTGATGGGACCAAATACTGTCGCACTATTAAATCCTCCGAAGTAGAAATCTACGATTTTAACCGGTGTACGGGCGAAATGGCCCTGCTGCGTACCATTTCACTTCCGCCTTACTCAAAGACCTATGATGGCACAACGTATGCCAGCGGAGTAGCCGTTTCGCCCAACAGCCGCTACTTGTACTTCAACAATAATGTGGCCCTTTATCAATTTGATATGTGCGCCGACCGCATCAAAAATGGCGACTTTGAACTGATTCAAGAGTGGGACGAGTACTACGAAGATGCTCCCTCGCCATTTGCCAGCAGCTTCTTCCAGATGCGCAACGCCCCGGACGGGAAAATTTATATTTCGGCAGCATCCACCATCCGCTCGCTCCACGTCATCCATGAGCCCAACCAGCCCGGCAAAGCCTGCCGCTTCGAGCAGCGCGGCTTCCCGCTGCCCCGCTGGAACGCCTGGCTGCTCAACTACTTCCCCAACTTCAACCTCTACGATGTGGCTGGCAGCCCATGCGATACGCTGGGTATTGATGATCCCAACCCGCCTAAGCCAGCTTACGCTTTTGATGATTTCAGGATATTCCCCAACCCAACGGATCAGGAAGTGAAATTGTATGCCCCCGACTGCAACAGCCTGAGCGTAGAGGTGTGGAACATAATGGGGCAGTTGGTGAAAGAAATCGCCTTCATACCCGGCAAGACCGCGTATAACATGGATGTGTCTGATTGGGCAGGAGGGGCGTATTTCGTGGTGGCTCGGATAGACTCCCGAAAGCAGGTGACCCAGAAACTGATCGTGACGCATTGATCTTCGACAGCACCCAAAAACAAACAGGGCGCACCTCGTACTCCACGAGATGCGCCCTGCTTTTTCACCCTGCCTCATCGTTCATAGTTCCTACCTCATCGTTCTCCTAATCCGGCTCGAAGCCCAAGATGATGTTGAAGTTGCCGAACTTCGAGAACACGCTGCCCGTGTCGGGTACCGTCTTGTCGAAGCCTAAGCCGTAGTCGAAGCCCAGTGTGCCGAACATCGGCAGGAACACCCGCAGGCCCATGCCCACCGAGCGGCGCACATCGAAGGGGTTGTAGTCCTGAATGCGCTGCCAAGCATTGCCGCCCTGCGCGAAAGCCGTCACGAAAATTGTGCTCTGCGGATTGAGCGAGATGGGGTAGCGCAGTTCCACCGTGTACTTGCTAAAAACGCCCGCGCCGCCCGTGATGCCGTCCATGATGCCGTTGCCGCCTTCGCGGTCTTCGTAGCCGCGCATGCTGATGATCTCCTGGCCGTTGAGCAGGAAGTTCTGGTTGTTGAGGCCGTCGCCGCCCACCGAGTAGCGCTCGAAAGGCGAGAGGCCCGTCTTCTTGCTCCACCTGCCGAGAAGTCCGATTTTAGTGGAAGTTTTCAGCACCAACTTGCCCACGATGGGCGTGTACCACTCCGCGTCGAAGCGCCACTTCACGTACTCAATGTAGCGGTACAAGTCCTGCACGTTGTTCGATTCGTAGAAACTGGCCTTGTTGAACCACGAGTAGGGCAAGGTGAATTGCGACTTGAGCGACACCAACGAGCCGCTTTTCGGGAAAATTGGGTCGTTGATGCTGTTGCGGGCCAGCGTCAGGTTCATGCTGTAGTTGTGGTAAATACCGCTGCGCACGAAGCGATTTTCATCGTCGATGAAGCCTTGCGAATTGTTGAGCCGCAGGGTCTGGATGTCCAAGTCGGCACGGAACACGAAGTTGTCGTCGGGGAATTTGAGGCGCGTGCCGAAGCCCACCGAAGCCTGCATGATCTCCAAGCGGCTGAAACTGCTGGTACCCTCGAAGCCAAACGACGAGCGGTTGTAGAAACCGGCCACCGTGAGCGAGTTGGGGCGGCGGCCACCGAGCCAGGGTTCGGTGAACGAGGCGTTGTACGACTGAAAACGGTCGCCCGCCGTCTGGCCGCGCAGGCTCAGGCGCTGGCCGTCGCCCTGGGGCAGGGGGTTCCAGGTTTCGCGGTTTTTGATGTTGCGCACCGAGAAGTTGTTGAACGTCACACCGAGCGTACCGATCACGCCGCCCCGCGTGTTGTAAATGCTGGCGGGCTGATAACCTGCGGAAAGTTCCAACTGGTCAGACGGCTTCTCTTCCACCGTGTATTCAATGTCTACAGTGCCGCGGTCAGCATTCACCGGTGTATTGATACCGAGCGCTTCCTGGTTGAAATAGCCGAG
>JAYSUY010000527.1:0-13103 GCA_043718855.1 Saprospiraceae bacterium
AAGTTTTCGACTTTGAAGGAGGTGAGGTGTTGTTTGCTCATTTTTCAAAGTTTACACTGCCACAGCAGCAGGCTCCCCCACCAGCCCATAATTCCTTTCCAAACAAACCCTCGGCTCCCGCACGTGCCACTCGAACTCCTCGCGGAAGTGGCGGATGGCCGCGCTCACGGGCCAAGCCGCCGCGTCGCCGAGCGGGCAGATGGTATTGCCCTCTATTTTTTTGGCCACGTCGGCCAGCAGGTCAATGTCGCTCATTTTACCGCCGCCGTGTTCCATGCGGTGCAGCACTTTTTCCATCCAGCCCGTGCCTTCGCGGCAGGGCGAGCATTGGCCGCAACTCTCGTGGGCGTAGAAGCGGCTAAAATTCCAAGTGTTGCGCACGACGCACTGGTCTTCGTCGTACACGATGAAGCCGCCGGAGCCGAGCATGGAGCCGCTGGTGAAACCGCCGTCGGCGAGGCTCTCGTAGGTCATCAGGCGGTCTTCGCCAGTGGCCGTTTTACAGACGAGGAAGTGCGGCAGGATGGGTACCGAGGAGCCGCCCGGCACACAGGCTTTGAGGCGCTTGCCGCGTTTGATGCCGCCGCACCACTGGTCGGAGTAAAGAAATTCTTCCACCGGTAGGCCGAGTTCGATTTCATAAACGCCTGGCCTGTTGATGTTTCCGCCAGCGGAGATGAGTTTGGTGCCGGTGCTTTTGCCAATGCCGATCTTGGCGTACTCCTCGCCGCCGTCGTTGACGATGGGGACTACTGCGGCGATGGTCTCCACGTTGTTGACCACCGTTGGGCTTTGCCAGAGGCCCCGCACGGCGGGGAAGGGTGGCTTGATGCGCGGATTGCCGCGCTTGCCTTCGAGGCTTTCGAGCAGGGCGGTTTCTTCGCCGCAGATGTACGCGCCCGCGCCGATGTTGACGTACAGATCAAGGTCGTAGCCGCTGCCGAGGATATTTTTGCCCAGCCAGCCAGCCGCGTAGGCTTCGGCGATGGCGCGTTCGAGGATGAACAAAATCCAGGAATACTCGCCCCGGATGTAGATGTAGGAAGTGTTGGCCCCCAGCGCATACGACGACGTGATCATGCCTTCGATGAGCAGGTGGGGGATTTTTTCCATCAGGTAGCGGTCTTTGAAAGTGCCCGGCTCGCTCTCGTCGGCGTTGCACACGAGGTAGCGGGGCACGCCTTCGGGCTTGGCGAGGAACGACCATTTCATGCCGGTGGGGAAGCCCGCGCCGCCGCGACCTCGCAGGCCGCTTTTTTTCACCTCTTCCACCACCGCGTCGGGCGACATGGTTTTGAGGGCTTTCTCTACGGAGCGGTAGCCGCCGTTTTTGCGGTACACTTCGAGGGTGTGGATGCCCGGCAGGTGGGCGTGTTCGAGTAAAAGTTTACGGCTCATTTATGTTCTAAATCTGCGATGATCTGTTGAATGGTAGGTTTTAAAGAGGGCACATCCTCGGTGGCAACGTTCCAAACACGAGCCAAATCCAAACCAAAATAGTCGTGGGCAACCACGTCGCGCATTCCTGCCATGTACTTCCAGGGCACTTGCGGGTATTTTTCTCGAAGTTCGTCTGGCAAGTTTTTCGTTGCTTCTCCGATGATTTCAATTCTGCGAGTGATGGCATCTTGTTTTTCAATGTTCAGTTGAAATTCAGCAAGGGTGATGCCTTTGGTGTATCGTTCCAGCTGCTCGATACTCTCCAAAATATCTTGCACAAAGAGTATGACAGACCGCTTAGCCATAGAACCTGATTTCGTCTTCAAAAATGCTTTGGCGCAATCTGGGTTTTACAGCAGAGTACTCTATGAGGTCCACCTTGCGCTTCAAAATATCTTCCAGTTCAAATTTCAAATCCATGTATTGAAACATACCGCGCACAAGGATGAACTGTACGAGCAAATCCACATCGCTTTCATCCGTCGCTTCATTGCGGGCAAAAGAGCCGAACAGCCCTGCCCGCACCACTTGGTGCTTTTGCAGGATGGGGACGATCACAGTTTTTAGACTTTCGATATTCATGGTCTTGAAATTTAGGAACGTGTAAAAAATAAGTTGTGAAGTTGAGGGAGTTTGTTGGCGAGGACGCCAACAAAGGCAAGTGCCTGGTTTTCAACGAATGCTGTTGTTGGTGTCCTCGCCAACAACTCGTTTTGAGCGATTGAATGCTTACAACTTATTTTTTACACGTTCCTTAGCAGTCCAAAGGAGGGGAATTCACTGGGGGCTGCCTGTTTTGATCAAATCTGTTTTCAATTGACTTGGCTCCACTATCGCCCCTTCGTAGCGGGTGTTGGGGCAAACGGCGACCATCATTTCGTCCTCGTCCATCTCATCGAGCCATTCCAGCAGTTCGTCCATCTCGACTTTCTCGACTGCGCAGTCGTCAAATTTGGCGGCTTTGCGGAAGGCTTCGGCCACGGAGTGGTCGTGAAACAGGGGGACGATGTCTGAGTCGTCATCGTCGCCCAGCAAAGCCCAGCCCTCATCGTCCGAAAGCCCAAAAACGCACTGCTCTTGGTTGGCGGTTTCTAAAAATGTGGCCAAGCGTTTTTCGCCGGGCTGTTTGAAAAAATTGGCGATCTCTGTTGGTGTCATGCGTGGGTGAAAATTTAGGTAGTGGCAGTGTCTATGAAACGATGAACTGTTGATCGTTTCATAGTTCCTCGTTTGTAAGTGCATCGTTCACTGGCCTTCCTCCTTGTCAAATTGCTCCTCGAAGTCTTCAATGATTACCTCTGGCCGCATCACCGCGCTCTGGAACGAAGGGGTGGGAAATACGGCAACTTTCAACTTTTCGGTCTCCATGTCTTCGAGCCAGTCCATGAACTCAGATAGGTCAAGTGCCTCCACACGCATATCGGCGAAGTCGCCACCTTTCTGAAAAATTTCAGCAAACTGGGCTGCGGGAAACACAGCGAGCGCGTCTTGCTCCTCGCCTTCCACTTCTAGCATTAGCCAGCCTTCGTCATCCGTCAAGCCCCACACTTCTTCTTCTTCTGACACAGTTTTGATGAAGTATTTGTATCTGTTTTCAGGTTTTTTAGCGAGTATTTCTTCGATCTGTTTCGGTGTGAGGTGCATGGTGTTGTTGGTTTGGCAATGCGTTGATTGGTTTATTTGGTGATTGGGTTGATGGTCTCAGTTTATTTTCAAAAACTTCCCCAGCACCCAGCCTTCCTCGCCGCTGGCTCGCTTCACGCGGTACCAAGTGGAGTAGGAAATGGTCTCCACTGCGTCGGCGCTAATGTTGGCGAAGAGTTTTCCCTTGCCTTCGGCTTGGTAGGAGACTTCGTACTTGTTGTCGTCGGCACTGTATTTCTCGATCACCACTGCTTTCCCCTTCGGCAGCGTCATAGCCACTTGGCCGGAGGTGCTTTCGGAGACGTAGAGCGGGATGGGCTTGGTCAAAATGGCCTCGTTTTCGTTGTTTACGTTTTTGGTTTCCAGCACGGTCACTGCCTCGTTCGCGTTGAAACTGCCCAGTTTGTCCGATTTCACCGAAGCGTCTTTCCGCATGGTGACGTTGGTGCCGTTGATGTGGCTTTTTGGGCTGACTGCTGAGGTTGTAGCGGGTACAGATGCCGCTGGAGCCGCCGATTCAGCGGGTGCGGTCTGCGTAGGCTGGTCGGCAATTACTGGTTGTACGTTTTTTTCAACGGCCTTAGTCTGCTGCTCTGCTCCTTTCGATTCGTCGCCCGTTTTGGGCGAAGGATCGTTCTGGCAAGCCGCTAAAAGTAGACAGCAGGAGAAGAAAAGGATCAAGTGTTTCATAGTATTAGGTTGTAGCCAAACGAAGGTTCTGCTATACATCTTTTGGATTTCAGTGCATTTTCCAAGTGCCTTTGTCAATTCGCCCTGCCCGGCAATCTTCGACAAACTGGTCTACTTTCGCCTCGTCGAGATGCTCGTGGAAGAACTCGCCGACCTGCATCATGGGTGCGTAGCCGCAAGCACCGAGGCACTCCACCTGCTTGATGGTGAACATCCCATCGGGCGTGGTCTGATTTTTCCCGATGCCGAGCTTGAGTTTGGTGTACTCGATGAGCCGCTCCGCGCCTTCGATGGCGCAGGGGCCGGTTTGGCAAAATTCGAGGACGTACTTGCCCACCGGGTTCAGGTTGAACATGGAGTAGAACGAGGCTACCTCGTACACTTCGATGGGCGTGATGCTGAGTGTATCGGCCACTTCATCCATCGCGGGTGCGCTGAGCCAGCCGTGATTCTCCTCCTGCGCGATGTGCAGGGCGCGGAGGATGGCACTTTTGCCACGGCCTTCGGGGTATTTTTTCATCAGGCCGAGCACTTCGGTGCGGGCGGCTTCGGAGTACTGGAACGGGGTGCCGTTGTGGGTTGTGGGTGTGTGCATAGTTTCTCTTCTGAACTAAATTCTAATTGGGTTAAGCATCCAACTCCCCCGCGATCACATTCATCGAGCTCATCGTCAGGATCGCGTCCGACAACAGCGAGCCGCGGGCCATCTCCGGGAAGGCTTGGTAGTAGATGAAGCAGGGGCGGCGGAAGTGCAGCCGGTAGGGCTGGCGGCCACCGTCACTCACGAGGTAAAAACCCAGTTCGCCATTACCGCCCTCCACCGAGTGGTACACCTCGCCGACCGGCACGGGCACTTCGGCCATCACCACTTTGAAGTGGTAAATGAGTGCCTCCATCTTGGTGTAGACGTCTGGTTTTTCGGGCAGATAGAAATCCGGAACGTCGGCGTGATAGGGGCCCTCGGGCAGGTTGTTGTAGGCTTGATGGATGATGCGGAGGCTCTGGCGGATTTCCTCCTGGCGCACCACAAAGCGGTCGTAAGTGTCGCCGTTTTTCCCAACGGGAATATCAAAATCGAAGTCCTCGTAACTGCTGTATGGCGACATCACCCGCACGTCGTAGTCCACACCAGCGGCGCGGAGGTTGGGGCCGGTGAAGCCGTAGGCCATTGCCCGCTCTCCCGAAATGGGACCTGCGCCGATGCAGCGGTCCATGAAAATGCGGTTGCGCTCCAGCATGCCGTTGAACTCCTCGAAGCGGGCTGGGAAGCCCTGAAGGAAGTCGCGGAGTTTGGTGTGGAAGGCTGGCGTGAAGTCGCGCTCCATGCCGCCGATGCGCCCGATGTTGGTGGTCAGGCGTGAGCCACACACCTCCTCGAACAGGTCGTAGATGCGCTCCCGCTCTTGGAACATATAGGTGAAACCGGTGAGCGCGCCCGTGTCCACACCGATCACCGTGTCGCACACCAAGTGGTCGGCAATGCGAGCCAACTCCATGATAATCACCCGCATATACTCCGCCCGCTTGGGCAGTTGGCAGCCGATGAGTTTCTCCACCGTCATGTGCCAGCCCATGTTGTTGATGGGCGATGAGCAGTAGTTGAGCCGGTCGGTGAGTGGCGTGACCTGATAAAACGGACGGTGCTCGGCTATCTTCTCGAAGGCCCGGTGGATGTAGCCGATGGTCGGCTCGGCGCTCACGATTTTCTCGCCGTCCATTTTCAGCACGTTCTGGAAAACACCGTGCGTGGCCGGGTGCGTGGGGCCGAGGTTGAGGGTGGCGAGTTCTCCGTCAAGGTTGTCGAGGGAGGAAAAGTATGATTGGACTTGCATTTATTGCTCGTTTAGCGGCGATTCGAAGGTGGTTTTCAGGGCAAGGTGGTTCAATCAAAACTCTGCCCCTCATGCCCATCCCGCCCAAAAAACCGATCGTCCTTGTCCGTCCGTGTCCCGTCCTCTAGGCGGTACTCTTTGCGCATCGGGAACACGTCCAAATCGTCCACGTTCAGGATGCGGCGCAGGTCGGGATGGCCCGTGAACACGATTCCGAAGAAGTCGTACTCCTGGCGCTCCATCCAGTTGGCCGTTGGCCAGAGGCCGGTGGCCGTCGGCACGTGCGGGTCGTCCTTCGGGAAAGCGATTTTCACCCGGATGCGCACATTGTCAAGCCAGTTGTGGAGGTGGTACACCACGCCCATGTTCTGCCCGCCGAGGTCGGCGTAGTGCATGCCGCAGAGCGAAGTCAGGAAGTTGAAGCGCAGCATCTCGTCGTCGCGGAGCAGTTGCAGAAAGCCCACCAGCGGCTCGCGGGCGATGTGGAGGTTGAGCACGCCGTCGAGCGCGATGTCGGATGCGCGGACAGAGCCGGGCATTTTTTGCTCGATGCGAGCGAGGATGGTGTCGTTGTTCAGCGTCATGCTCGAATATTTGAAACCTCGTAGGTTTTTAAAAACCTACGAGGTTTTGCGAAATGATTGCGTCACGCAATTTGATATTTCTCCAAAAGGTGCTGGTACTCCGGCGAATAGCGGCGGCGCAGCGGCTCGTTGCGCACCAGTTCCTGAATCTTCATCACCCCGTCGATGATCTGCTCCGGGCGGGGCGGGCAGCCGGGTACATACACGTCCACCGGGATCACCTTGTCAATACCCTGCAACACCGAGTAGGTATCGAAAATGCCGCCCGAACTGGCGCAAGCCCCCACCGCGATCACCCACTTAGGTTCCGCCATCTGGGTGTACACCTGTTTGAGTATCGGCCCCATTTTTTTGCTGATCGTACCCATCACCATCAGCAGGTCGGCCTGCCGGGGCGAGAACGACAACCGCTCCATGCCGAAGCGGGCGAGGTCATAGTTGCTGCCCATCGTCGCCATAAACTCAATGCCGCAGCACGACGTAGCGAATGGCAAGGGCCAAATTGAGTTGGCGCGGGCGATGCCCACCGCTTTTGCCAATGATGTGGCGAAGAAACCTTCCCCGCCGTAGCCTTCCGGCATTTCTGCAATGTTTGCCATAATTCTGAACTATGAATTATGAACGATGAACGATGAACACTGTGCGCGTTCATCGTTCATCGTTCATCGTTAAAACCCTACTTGTCCCACTCAAACGCCCCCTTCCGCAGCACATAGTAGAACCCGATGAGGAACACTGCCACGAACATGAGTACCGCTGTAAATCCTTCCCAGCCCATCGCTCGGAAGTTGACTGCGTAGGGGTAGAAAAAAATCACCTCCACGTCGAACAGTACGAACAGGATGGCCGTCATAAAATATTTGATCGAGACAGGGATGCGGGCGTTGCCCTGCACCTCGATGCCGCACTCGAAAGTTTCATCCTTCCGCGTTCCACGGCGGCGCGGCCCTAACATCGGTACTATGATGAGCACCAGTGCCACAAAACCAAGCGCGACCAGCGATTGCATCACAATGGGCAAGTATCCTGACGGTTCCATATTCTCTGCTTGAAGATTTGATTGGTAAACACTTTTGAGGAGGCTCAGTTCTGTTTTTCTATGAAAAAACAACAACAAATGCCTCCTCTCGGACGCGGCAAAGGTATCAAAAACGCCCGCAAAGTTTGCCGACCAAAAATTAGGCGAATGCCACCTGATCCTTTAATTTGGAACGCATCCATAGCCACTTGACCGAGCGAAGGCGGGTTTTTGCATCTCCTCAACTGTCGACATTTGGCCGTTTGCCGACAGAGATTCACCTTTGTCGCTCCTTCCTCCACACATCAACAGCGACATGGAAAAAAATACCCTCATCGGTCTCGGCGCCGCGTTTTGCACCCTGCTTTTTGTCTTTCTGCAAAAACCAGACAGTGACACCTCCACAGTTCCTAGCGTTTACGCCCCCAAAACACACTTTTTAGCCTCCTATGGCTCGCCGCTGATCAACGGCAGCGGCGATGACGAGGCTTGGCAAAATGCCCAGTGGTTCCCGCTTGATCAGACTTGGATCGGTCAGCCACCAGTCCCAGCCGACTTCGCTGGCCGCTACAAAATCCTTTGGGACGAGAGCAACCTCTACCTCCTTGCCGAAATCACGGACGACACCCTCACCGATACCCACCCTGACGGCCTCCTTAAATATTGGGACGACGACTGCCTCGAAATCTTCCTCGACGAGGATGCCAGCGGCGGCGACCACCAGTACAACTACAACGCCTTCGCCTACCACATTGCTCTCGATGGACGGGTGACAGACACGAACCCCGACAAGGCTTTTGCTTACTACAACGACCACTGCACCACTCGCCGAACCACCACCGGCCACACCACAACCTGGGAGGTAGCGGTGAAAATTTTTGACGGAAAACACTACAAGGACGGCGAGGAAAACATACCCAAAATGCTCAGCGTAAGGAAAAAGATGGGCTTCGCGCTGGCTTATTGCGACAATGACCAAAGCCCAGAGCGAGAGAATTTCATGGGCAACGTGGAAGTAGCGGGCGCGGACAAGAACCTGGGGTGGATAGACGCGGGGATTTTTGGAGTGTTGGAGTTGAAGTAGAGCGCACTATTTTTGCTTAAAATCTGAATATTATGACCAAAACAGTTGTCTTGGAAGCCATCAAAGACCTCCCCGAAGAGTTTCCATTAGAAGACCTTGTCGAGCGGCTCATCATGCTGAAAAAAACTGAACTTGGCCTCTGGCAAGCGCAGGAAGACAAACCGGCGGCGCGTGAAGAGGCCAGAAAATACCTTGGTATCGTCGCCCATCCAATGAACATCGAATCCCTCCGCACCTTTTGCCTCTCCCTACCCGGCGTGACCGAGGACATCAAATGGGGGTACGACCTGTGCTTCTGCATCGGTGAAAAAATGTTCTGCGTCACTACTGCCGACACCGCCGAAGGGGCCTCCTTCAAGGTGCGTGACGAAGAGTTTGACGAGATGACCGGCCGCGAAGGCATCATCCCGGCACCTTACATGGCACGCGCCAAGTGGGTGTACGTCCTCGATTTCCTGTGGCTGAGCAATGCGGAATGGCAGCACTTCATCAGACAATCCTACGAATTGGTGAAAGCCAAATTGCCAAAAAAAATTCAGGAGGCCCTGTGCCGGGCCTAAATCAAGACACAGATTTTTGGGTTTCTGAATCTGATGTGCCGAGATTTGTCTCTACTTTTGTTCGAGATTTTAAAAAACGACAAGATAAAAAGTATGATTTTAGCAGCAAGGCCATTGTAAAGCCCAAGTAGTTCTTGGAATCCCCCCAGCCTTCTGTCTTCCACAGTCTCCCTCCTTAACGTCCCCCTCCTCCATGCCACTTGCCAAACCACTTCCCGCCATCCGTCAAGAGCTCCGCGAACTCCTCATAGAGGACCTCCCTGCCGCGCTCATAGCCCTCAACGAACTGCTGCCCGACACTGCTGAAAAAAAGTCGGTCATCACCGCCCTCCGGGCTTCTCTCCAGCAACTCAACAAGGACAAACTTCGGCTCGTGATCGATGCCGAAGAATATGCCCTTCGGCTCGCGCAAGTCAGCGCCAGTTTCGTAGACCTCCTCGACGCACTCACTGAGGCTGACTTCGAGCCGCCCGCTGCCGCTGCCCAAGGCGACAAGCCCGATGTCAAGCGCGGCAGCGTGCTTTACAAAGTGCCTCGCCGGATGCCCCTCCTGAAGCCCTCCATCTGTACCATCCGGGTGGCTGTGGATGAAGATGCTATCCTCGAAGACCTGGTGATGGATGACGACGTGAGGCTCCGAGAGCGCGTCGAAGTATCGGAGCGGATGAGTGCCGAACTGGTGGATATGGATGGTAATGTGTTTGAAATCAAGCCATTCAATGCTCCGCAGCAGAATGTGCGCGACACGGGCTACACCCAGTGGACTTTTCGAGTCAAGCCCCTCGTCACGGGTGAGCATCAGATCATGGTCAAGGTTTCCCTGCTTGAATTTGACGAAAATACCAAGGAATACATCCCCCGCGACGTGACGATCCTCGAGACCGTCACCATCATCACTGAACCCGAACCGGAGCCTGAAGATGCTCCACTGCGCTCCTCCGGCGAGCAATTCAACTTAGGCCCTGCTGAGTCTGGTGCCGCTTCCAACCACCCACAGTCCGCCACCCAGACCCCGCCCTCGTCAGCCAGAAAACCCCTCCGCTCGCTGGCTGCCTTCGTCGCCATCATCGTGATCGGTGGCAGTGTCTGGGCTTTCACTACCGCTCCGCAAGAGTTGGAGTGGTGGGTGACCCGACTCGGTGGCGGTGCAGAAGGTTATGCTGCATACATCGAAAAACATGAGGACAAAGGCACCGCCAATCCCCACCTCGAAGAAGCCCATTTCCGCAAAGCAGGCAAGACCGGTGCGCTGGCTGACCTGCGCCGCTATGAGGAGCGGTATCCCGAAGGCAGCCACCAGCAAGAGGTGATGGGTAAAATAGCCCAGATGGAGTCGGAAGCCATAGATGACCTCAAAAAGGTGCCAGAGGTGGGTAAGATTGAACAGTTTTTGGCCGTTTTTCCAGAAACCAACCGGCTGCCTGACATCAAGCGGGTCGTAGATCAGTACCTGACTGCCGAGCGAGCCGAGCTGCTTGCCGACATCGAAACCGCTTATGTGCGCAGCATGGAAGCACAGCCCACCCTTCAAAAATTTGAGCAATACCGACAGGACTACCCCCAGATGGGCCGCTTGGCTGATATGGCTACCGCTGCTGCCAATTCACCCGAATTGCTGCCTGCCATCCAGCCTGCTATCGATCAAGCCATTGAGCAAAAAGTGGAGGCTGCTAAAACGGCCATAGAATTGGAGGCCGTGCTGCCCGCGCTGCAAGCAGCGGGCAGCAGTCAAACAGCCGAACGCGTAGAGCAGATCGTTGCGAAAAAACCTGTGCAGATTCGTCAACAAGTAGCGGGTCAGACAAAAGACATACGGGTAAAAGTGCAGCAGCGGGAGCGAGTGCAGCCACCACCCTCATCTAAGGCAACCGCTGGAAATGAGGCCGAGGAACGCGATTGGGCCGATGCAGTTCGCATCAATACCCCACAGGGCTACCTCTATTTTATGCAGAAATACCCCAAAAGTCCTCATACCAACGAAGCACTCCAGATGTTGAAGGCATTTCGCCTCAACGAGACAAAAACCAAACAACTGGAAGCAGAGGCCGCAGAGCGGCTCCTTCGGGAAGCAAGCAACTCCACAACTGGACTTCCTACAGGAAAAGAAACGGGCGCAAAAGTCTCCTTGTCAGATGGTAAGGTCGTTCAGCCTGTACCGACCGCGACCACCGCGCAGAAGGCAGCGGCTTCCAACCGTAAATCGGGCATCCGCGACATGGTGTTCGTCACTGGCGGCACCTTCCTGATGGGCAGCCCTGAAAGCGATGAGGAGCATGAAAAAGAAGAATGCCCACATTCTGTCACCATATCCTCATTCCTGATCGGCAAGTACGAGGTCACCCAAGCCGACTGGTTTGAGGTCATGGGCACCAACCCATCTGACAATCAAGGTTGTAACGATTGCCCAGTGGAGCAAGTCAGTTGGGACGAAGTGCAAGAGTTCATCAAGACCCTCAACAGCAGAGCAACAAACGGCAAAAAATACCGCCTCCTCACCGAAGCCGAGTGGGAGTACGCAGCGCGAGGCGGAGCAAAAAACGCATCCATCCTTACCGGCGGTGGAGGCAAGTATGCTGGCGGCAACGACATCGGTGCAGTGGCTTGGTACGGCGACAACTCCGGCTCAAAACCACATCCCGTAGGTCAGAAAAACCCCAACGAACTTGGACTGTACGACATGAGCGGCAATGTGTACGAGTGGTGCCAAGACCTATACCTCGGCTACCCAGATTGCCAGCCCTACGGCCCAGGAAGCAAGAGCCGCGTCAATCGCGGTGGCGGCTGGCTTGGCAATCCGCTGCACTGTCGCTCCGTTTGCCGCCACTTCAATAGGGCCGCGAGTCACCACAACTACGTAGGTTTCCGCCTCGCCGCTGAGTAGTGAAGTGGTGGTTGGTGGACTGGTGAAGTGGTGGACTGGTTCCGAGTTCCCTAACCAATTCGCCAGCCACATTGACCACATCCATACATTGGCCACATTGGCCACATTTCCACATTGGCCACATTTCCCACATTCCCCACATTCCCATCCACAGTCATGCACATCGCCCTCATCGGCCTCGGAAAAATGGGCTACAACTTAGCCCTGAACCTTCGCAATCACGGCCACCAAGTCGTCGCCCACGACCACTCGCCAGAACTGACTGCCAAAATCGCCACAGAAACCGGGATTGTCAGCGTCGATACACTGGCCGAACTCTGCACCCGCACCCCTTCGCGCCGAGTCGTGTGGCTCATGGTGCCATCGGGCAACATCGTGGACGAGGTCATCGAGGGCCTGTTGCCCCACCTTGCGCCAAGCGATATCCTGATCGACGGCGGCAATTCCAATTTCAACGACTCCGTGCGCCGCTACCACGCGCTGAAAGCGAAGGGCATCGACTTCCTCGATTGTGGCACCAGCGGCGGCACATCGGGTGCCGAGCACGGCGCATGCACCATGATCGGCGGCGAGCCTGAAGTCTATCAGCATTGCAAGCCTGTGTTCGACGACATCTCCCTGCCCGGCGGTACGCTCTACGTCGGCGCGCCGGGCGCAGGGCATTTTACCAAAATGGTACACAACGGCATCGAGTACGGCATGATGCAGGCCATCGCCGAAGGCTTCGAGGTGATGGAAAAATCGAGTTACGACATTGATTTTCAAAAAGTTGCCGAACTCTGGAATCACGGCTCAGTCGTCCGCTCTTGGCTCATGGAACTCACCGCCAACGCATTCTCGAAAGACCCGCATTTGGATGCGATTCGCGGCACCATGCACAGTTCGGGCGAGGGGAAATGGACGCTCGAAACCGCACTTGACCTCGGTGTACCCACTCCTGTCATCGCACTTTCGGTACTCATGCGGTATCGTTCGCAGCAAGACGACACGTTTGCTGGCAAGGTCGTGGCCGCCCTCCGCAACGAATTTGGAGGACACGCAGTGGTGAAAAATGAGGGGTGAGGAATAGGAAAATGCACTGTACGGCACTTTTTTCTTTCTAGGAACGTGTAAAAAATAAGTCGTAAGCATTCAATCACTCAAAACGAGTTGTTGGCGAGGACGCCAACAACGGCATTCGTTGACATCGCTCGTGCTGTCGCCCAACCCGGTCGAGGAGGTGCTGACGGTACGACTGGCGAGGGGAAGTGAGGCGGTGACTTTGAGTCACCGCCTCACTAACACGGTGCAGGTGCGAGACATCGCTGGGCGGGTGGTTTTTTTTGCCTTTGTTGGCGTCCTCGCCAACAAACTCCCTCAACTTCACAACT
>JAYSUY010000528.1:0-4435 GCA_043718855.1 Saprospiraceae bacterium
CTGGTTGACTGGTGACTGGTTGACTGGTGACTGGTTGACTGGTGACTGGTTGACTGGTGACTGGTTGACTGGTGACTGGTTGACTGGTTGACTGGGAGGTTTCGGTGGACAACAGCGCGTCCATTTCTTCAAAAACGGCCTCTGGCTCAGCGGGTTGTGGAGCGAGTGGGCCGCTCACGGTAAGCGGCGGTGCGAGTACAACTGCTTGGCTTTCAACGGCAGGATCTGTTGATTTGGATACCTTGGCTTGAAGTTGCTTGTACTGCTCGTGCCAGTCTTGCAATCCAAATTTCTGAAAAAAAGCGGCGTAGCTGTTGTGCTGAAACTGCGGCCACTCCACCGCACCTGCATCGCGCAGGGTGCTGATGATGTCGCCGACTTGATTGGCAATTTTACGGTTGATGTCGAGCGCAGGCTCCAGCGCGACCTTGTCTCCGGCTGTAGCATTTTGGTGCTGGCTGCTGAGGTTGAGCCACGCATTTTGCCAGTGGTTCATGTAATGCAGGGCGTTCACCATGCGGTCAATGTGGGTCGGCACGGGTTCGCCATCGGCGTTTTTGCCATCGGCCACTACGGGCAGCAGCAGCCGGTGTGTGGCGAGGTGCTGCGCCGTGTCGAGCAGGCCGCTCATGCAGGCTGGTTGGCGCAACAGGTTGTCGGTCACGAGCAGCAGCACTGGCTCCTCGTTCTGGTGCAATCGGGCGGCGAACGCCTCCGGCGTGTCGTCAGGCAGGTTCGTGATGTGATCGAACGGGATGCCGATGCGGCCTAACTGCTCGGACAGCGAAGTGGCAAAATCGGTGTTGAGGTGACTGTAAGCCAGTAGAATACGTGTCATTTTGATTGCGGATTGGTATATTTGGTGATTCGGTTATTTGCACTCGTGGCACACGTTGGAGGTGTGCCACGAGTTGCTGTGGGTGTAGTGAGGCGGTGACTCAAAGTCACTGCCTCACTTGGCTTGGTCTTTCGTCAGTTCCTCCATCAATGTTTCAAACTCCTTTTTGAACTCGCCGTGCTTGGACGTAGCCGGGCCGTCGAAGCCCGTGTGGATGCGGCGCACCGTATTGTTTTTGTCCAAAATAATCATCGTCGGAAAAGCCATGACTTTGCTGAGGGAGGGAAAAAAACGCGCGGCTTCGTCCTTCGTGTTTTTCCCGGCGTAGACTATTTCAAATGGTATGCCCATTTTGCTTTTGTAGGCAGCGAGTTGGGCGTTGGCTTGCGCCGCCTCCTTGTGCCGCTCGAACGCGAACCCCACGATGGCGAGTTTTTGGGCCGCTTCGGGGTGTTCCCGCAGGTACTGAGTCAGGAAATTTTGCTCGTCGCGGCAGTTGGGACACCAAGTGCCCATGACGGTGAAAATTTTCACCTTTCCCTCAAAGGCTGGGCCGGGGAAAGCCAAGTCGCGTCCATCGGGTGTTTTCAGGTTAAAGGAAAAATCGTTGGCTCCGGGCTTCAGCGCCGTCAGTGAGTCAGCGTTGCCGAGGCGGAAATTCGGGTCGCGCCAAGCCGTCCAGAGTTCGCCAGGATTCTTGCCGGAGCGAAACTCGCCGTTCAGGCTGTCGTTGCGGATGCTGCCGCTGAACAAGAAAGCGTGTGCTCCGTCGAAGCAGGACATCCAAAACTTTCGGCCCTGCACCGTACCCTCTAAGTAGCGGTAATCGCCCGTTTCGGTGCGGAAAGTGCCTGTGAGGCGGTTGCCTTGCTGCTGCAATTCGCCGATGGCTTTGTAGGGGCTGTCGCTGACAATATCGAACATGGCTGCCCACTCGCCCGTCAGGTCGCGCAGCGGCTGGTCGGTCATCGTCGTGAAGCGGTAGCCGCGCCCGGCGTGGGCGTAGAACGGGATGCGATAATTTTCCTTCGTCGTCACCACCCACTCGCCCTGCATCACACCGCCCCGAATTTCTGCGTGGATATACGACTGGTACTCTGGGAAGTGTACGTTCATCGTGTCGCGAGCCTGGGTGCGGTCGTGCCCGTACTGGATGCTGTCGCAACGGATGCGCTCTGTACCATTGATGATTTCGATGTAAAATCGCTCCTCGTCCAAGTAAGTCACCTCAAAGTTGAAGGGCAGTTCGCCCGGCTGAAACTGCTCTGTGAGCAACATCACGGTGTCCTTGTCGCGTACAGGGATTCGAAATTTTTCTAACGAAAGCACCCCGCGCCAAGTGCCAGGGGCTACACGGGTGAACGAACTTTCAGCCGACAGGCAGCCAAAAAATAAAGACCCTGCCAGCAGGGTAAAAAAAAGGGAAGACAAGAATTTATGCATAGTATAGGCAATGTTTTTGGGAGAAATGTGGGGCAAAAGTAGGCAAGAAGATTGGTGAGGTGATTCCAGTTTTACGGACTTTGCAGTTTGTACTCATCAAAAATTAGCAGATAGCAAAGCCTGTCCAACAGGTAGATAAGTGATGCTCAACAGAAAAAAAGCAAAAAGGACTAATAGAAACCACCGAAAATCTACTTTTGCCCCATTCGTGTAAAATCTACACATCTACACTCAGACAACAACTCAAGCGACATACATGATCATCATAGCAGATTGCGGCTCTACAAAATGCGACTGGCTGCTTGTCAGAGGTGGGCGCGATCAACAACTTGAAAACACGGTGGGTTTTAGCCCGTTTTTTCACAGCACGGCAGAAATCAAATCCATTCTCGAAACCCAATTGCTCTCTAAATTGGAGCCGAAGGAGGTGAGCGAAGTCTATTTTTACGGTACTGGCGTACACGACGAACATCGCGCTGAAATCGTTGCTACAGCCCTCCGCGCCGTTTTTCCCAACACCAAAACAGTGGAAGTAGAACACGACCTGCTGGCTGCAGCACGGGCTACTTGTGGACATGGTGCAGGGGTGGCCTGTATTCTCGGTACCGGATCGAACAGCTGCTACTACGATGGCAACAAAATTCTCGACAACGTGCCTTCGCTGGGCTGGCTCTTGGGCGACGAGGGCAGCGGCACCCACTTGGGCAAAGCCCTGCTGCGGGCAAAATTTTACCGCGAACTGCCTACCGACCTCAACTCAGCCTTCGATATTGCTTACCCTGAAGGCACCGATGCCATCAAAGATCGCATCTATGAAAAAGGCGCGAACGCTTACTTGGCTACCTTCACCCGCTTCTTGGGTGGCCACCTGAAGCACCCCTTCGTGCAGGATTTGGTGGCCACCAGTCTCGGTGAATTCCTTGACCGACAAGCAGGCAAGTACAGCGGTGTACAGCACGTCCCGGTACATTTTGTCGGCTCTATCGCTCACCACTTTCAAGATATTTTGGTGCGTTGTATGGAGGAACGGAAACTAAAACTCGGTATAGTCATTCGCAAGCCGATTTACCCATTGGCTGATTTTCACAAAGTGGAGGGGGAATAAATCTTTGACGTTCTGCAATAGAATTGCTCGTCTAAAACCCGATGCAGAGACACTAAGTACCACGACACAAATGTCTCGCAAAGGCGCAGAGGCGCAAAGTTTTGATTTTGAATACTTTGCGCCTCTGCGCCTTGGCGAGATAACCTAAACTGATTTTAGCGAGCCACTTAAACTTACTATGGCAAAGGATATCAAGCGCATTGCAGTATTCACCTCAGGTGGCGACGCGCCAGGCATGAACGCGGCTGTAAGGGCCATTGTCCGCAACGCATTCAACACCGACCTGCACGTCTACGGCATCATGCGCGGCTACGAGGGCATGATCGATGGCACCATCAAACGATTAGAAACTACAGATGTCAGCAACATCATCCACCGAGGCGGCACGGTACTTAAAACTGCTCGCAGCCAACGGTTTATGACTCCTGAAGGCCGCAAGCAAGCATACGAAAACTTAGTGGACAACGATATTGACGGGCTGATTGCTATCGGAGGCAACGGTACCTTCACCGGCGCAGCGCAGTTCATCAAGGAATACCCCGACTTGCAGATTGTGGGCATACCCGGCACGATCGACAACGACCTCTACGGCACGGATTTCACCATTGGCTTCGATACGGCGGTGAATACGGCGGTGCAGGCGGTGGACAAAATCCGCGACACCGCCGACTCGCACAACCGGCTGTTTTTTGTGGAAGTGATGGGGCGGCATTCTGGCTTTATCGCGCTGCATACAGCCATCGCCGGCGGCGCAGGCGGGGTGATGATACCGGAGGAAGACTCCAGCATCGATGACGTGGTGAAACTGCTGAAACGCGGGGCAAAACGCTCCAAACTGTTCAGCATCGTGATCGTGGCAGAGGGCAACAAAATGGGTACGGTTTACGACATCGCGCGGCTGGTGGAGGAAAAAATCTCCATCTTCGACGACATCAAAGTGACCGTGATCGGCCACTTGCAGCGCGGCGGCTCGCCCAGCGCATTCGACCGGGTGCTGTCGAGCATACTGGGTTTTTCAGCCGTAGAGGGCCTCATGGCGGGCAAATCGG